>DASWYX010000199.1:0-28636 GCA_036404755.1 Pseudoduganella sp. | reverse complement strand
CCCGTCCACACGGCGCAGGAAGTCTTGCCGTTGGTGCCGGTGACGCCAACGGTAAACATGGCGCCGTCCGGCGCGCCATAGTAGGCATGGGCGATCGGGCCGGCCTGGCGCTTGAGCGCATCCACGGCCAGGTGCGGCACCTGGTGGGCGACATCCCAGTCATAGCCCTGGCCGTCGTACACAACGGCGGCGGCGCCAGCCTCGATGGCGGCGCCGATGTAGCTGCGGCCGTCGCCGGCATCGCCGGGATAGGCAAAGAACACATCGCCCGGCTTGATGCGGCGCGAGTCGGATGCCAGCTGCGCATTGGGCGCGGCGGCCTTGATCCAGTCGGAAATCTCTTTGATGTTCATCGTCGTCATTACATGGCCTCCGGTCCGCTGTCCTTCGGAATCACGATTTCGGTGACGGAGGAATCCGGTGGCACGTTCAGGGCGCGCAGCGCATTGATGGCGACGGCGGCGAAAGTCGGCGCGGCGACCTGGCCGCCGAAGTGGCCACCCTGGGTCGGTTCGTCGATCATGACGGCAATGATGAAGCGCGGCGACGACATCGGCACCATGCCGACGAAGGAGCCGATGTATTTGCGCGGCATCGCATAGCGGCCGTTCTCCACCTTGTAGGCGGTGCCCGTCTTGCCGCCTGCGCGGTAGCCTGGAATCTGGGCCTGCTTGGCCGTGCCGTCCTTGCCCGAGACCACGCTCTCCAGCATGGAGCGCATTTCTCGCGCCGTCTGAGGCTTGATGATCTGCTGGCCGCGAGGCGGTTCCGTCACTTTTTCGAAGGACAGCGGAATCGTGTCGCCATCGCGCGCGAACATCATGTAGGAGCGCGCCAGCTGGATCAGCGACACGGAAATGCCGTTACCGTAGCTCATGGTGGCCTGTTCGACGGGGCGCCAGGATTTGTAAGGACGCACGCGGCCGGCCACCGCGCCGGGGAAGCCCCACTTCGGCTGCTGGCCGAAACCGACCTTGGTGAACATTTCCCACATCTCCTGGGCCGGCATGCTCAGCGCAATTTTCGAGGTGCCGATATTGGACGACATCTCGATGATCTGCTGCACATTGATCACGCCGTGCGCCTTGGTATCGCTGATGGTGCGGTCCAGGATGGTGAACTTGCCGCCGCCGGTGTCGATATAGGTGCTCGGCTTGACGCGGCCCGAATCCAGCGCCAGCGCCACGGTAATGGGCTTCAGCGTGGAGCCGGGCTCGAAGGAGTCCGTCATCACGCGGTTGCGCAGCTGGGCGCCGGTCAGCGCGCGGCGGTCGTTCGGGTCATAGCTCGGATAGTTCGCCAGCGCCAGCACCTCGCCCGTGTGCACGTCCAGCACCACGGCGGCGCCGGCCTTGGCCTTGAACTTCTCCACCGCGTCCTTGAGCTGGGTGAAGGCGATGTACTGGATCTTGCTGTCGATGGACAGCGTCAGGTCCTTGCCGTCATGCGGCTCGTGCTTGGCGCCGATGTCTTCCACGATGTGGCCCAGGCGGTCCTTGATCACGCGCCGCGTGCCGGGCGTGCCGACCAGGGACTTCTGCTGCGCCAGTTCCATCGATTCCTGGCCCACGTCTTCGACATTGGTGAAGCCCACCACGTGGGTCGTCACTTCGCCCTGCGGATAGAAGCGCTTGTATTCCTTGCGGGTGTCGATGCCCTCGATATCGAGCTTGGCGATCTTGTCGGCCACGTCCTGCTCGACCTGGCGCTTCAGGTACACGAAGTTGCGGTCCGAATCCAGCTTCTTGCGCAGTTCGGACTCCGGCATTTCCAGCAGGCCGGCCAGCGCGCGCAGCTTCTCCGGCGGCGCCTGCAGCACATCGTCCGGAATCGCCCAGATGGCTTTCACGGGAATCGACGACGCCAGCACCTGGCCGTTGCGGTCGGTGATCTTGCCGCGCGTGGCCGGCAGTTCCAGCGTGCGCGCGTAGCGGATTTCGCCCTGCTTCTGCAGGAACTGGGTGGACACGCCCTGCAGCCAGATGGCGCGGATTGCCAGCGCGGCAAAGGCCAGGAACAGCACCACCAGCACCACGCGCGAACGCCAGGTCGGCAGGCGCACGGCCAGCACGGGGCTCTTCGAGAACGACACGCCCTTCGAGCGCGCCACGCGTGCGCTGCTGCCGCTGCTGGATGAGCGCATCATTGCTCGCCCTCCGTCAGGTACTGGGTGCGGTTCGGGGTCAGCGGCGTCATGTTCAGTTCACGGCGCGCGATTTCCTCGATACGGGCGTGCTTGCCCAGCGTGGACTGGTCCAGCTGCAGCTGGGCCCATTCAATATCGAGCTGGCGCGCCAATGCCTGGGAGCGTTCCAGGTCGATGAACAGGTGGCGCGCCTGGTACTGGGCGTTAACGAGCGACAGGCCGCAGCCCACCAGCAGCGCCGTCAGCACGATATTGATCTTGTTGCTCATTGCGCGCCTCCCGGTGCCGGCAGGCGCATGGCCACGCGCATCACGGCGGAGCGGGCGCGCGGATTCTCGTCCACCTCACGGTCGGACGGCTTGATGCGGGCCAGCAGCTTCAACTCGGGCTGCGGCAGGTCGACGGCCTTGATCGGCAGGCGGCGGTCCGGCTGCTCCACCTTGGCCTTGGAAGCGAAGAATTGCTTGACCATGCGGTCTTCCAGCGAATGGAAGCTGATGATGGCCAGGATGCCGCCGGGCTTGAGGGCGTTGAAGGCCTGGTTCAGGGCCGATTCGAGGTCCTCAAGCTCCTTATTGATGAAAATCCGGATAGCCTGAAAAGTGCGGGTTGCCGGATCCTTGCCCTTTTCGCGAGTCTTGACCGCGCCTGCCACGATACCGGCAAGCTGCCGTGTGCTTGAAATTGGCTCGACTGCCCGGCGAGCAACAATCGCCTTTGCAATCTGAAAAGCAAACCGTTCTTCCCCATATTCTTTTATCACCTTTTCCAGTGTCTGTTCGGATTCTGTGGCGAGCCACTCGGCCGCCGACATGCCGCGCGTGGTATCCATGCGCATGTCGAGCGGGCCGTCGTTACGGAAGCTGAAGCCGCGTTCCGGGTCATCCACCTGCGGCGACGAAATGCCGAGGTCGAGCAAGATGCCGTCGACGGCGTCGATGCCGCGTTCGGCCAGGGCTTCAGCCATGGTGGCGAAGCTGTCGTGAACGATGGTGAAGCGGGGATCGCCCACCTGCTCGGCGGTGGCGATGGCTTGCGGGTCCTTGTCGAAGGCGATCAGGCGGCCGCCCTGGCCCAGGCGCGACAGGATCAGGCGCGAGTGGCCGCCGCGGCCGAAGGTGCCGTCGATATAGATGCCATCGGCGCGCGCGCCGGCCAGGTCGAGCGCGTCGACCGCTTCATCTAATAGCACCGTCCGATGCTGGAACTCTGGCACCGCTGTTGGGTTCATTGCGCGCGGGCCTTAGAAAGAGAAATCGGAAAGGGAATCGGGCATGCCCACCTCGATGGTGGCTGCCTCGTTGGCGGCGCGCTTGACTGGATCCCAGATCTCGAAGTGGGTCAGCATGCCGGACAGGACGACGTCGCGGCCCAGGCCGACGGCGTCGCGCAATTCAGGGGCAACCAGGATGCGGCCGGCCGAGTCCATCTCGACATCGACCGCGTTGCCCAGCAGGATGCGCTGCCAGCCGCGGGCCGACATCGGCCACTGGGCGATCTGGTCGCGCTTCGCTTCCCACATCTGGCGCGGATACATCAGCAGGCAGCCGTCCGGGTGCTTGGTAAGCGTGAGGCGTCCTTCGCACTGGATCATCAGTGCGTCACGATGCTTGGCGGGGATGGACATCCTGCCTTTCGCATCGAGAGTGATTGCGGACGCGCCTTGGAACACGATTTACCTACTCTGGCCTTTGAATTCGATTCATCTGTTGCGGATCAAACTCCGCCAAAAAATCCCACAAAACTACACTTTTTCACACTGTCGCCCACTTTAGAGTAAGCAAACAAGCCGGTCAAGCGATTTCCGGAAGCGAAAACTCGGAATTTATTAATGAAATTAAGGACTTAGCGTTGATCGTTGAAGAATGCCCTGATTAAAATCTGTCGAGAAATTAAATACTTATGAAAGATAGTGAAAGTGCTACTTCATCTGTCCGGGCTGGCAAGGAGGGAAAATGTGACCAAAAAATAAATTGAAACAATTCTATTCAGTTGCCATTAGACAACGACCGCGTCGCGCAGTCACAACGCCGGATTACCGCCGGCTCAGTTCGGGGAAAACGCGGGTTTTTCTCGCAGATCGACGGTCTGGTGCGCCTTGCGCGCAGTGAGGGAGGAATGAAATCTTGCCGGCTGAAGCTGCTTTCATAAAAATCAACAAATGCCGGACTGCAATGAAGTTGTATAGACCAATTCAAGTACCAATCCGGCGGCTGGCTCTATTATAGTGGGGCCGCCCAGGCCTTCGCCCTTTCCGTGGCGCGCGCCCAAAGCGATAGCAATTCGGCACGCGGGTCGGCGTCCATGGCGGGAATGAAGCGGCGTTCGCATTCCCATTGCGACGCGATCTCTTCCTGCGACTTCCAGAAGCCGGTCGCCAGGCCGGCCAGGTAGGCTGCGCCCAGCGCCGTGGTCTCCGTCACGCGCGGACGGACGACGGGCACACCCAGCAGGTCGGACTGGAACTGCATCAGCATATCGTTGCGCGCGGCGCCGCCGTCGGCCCGCACTTCGGCCACGGGAATGGCCGCATCCTTTTGCATGGCGGCCAGCAGTTCGGCCGATTGGTAAGCGATCGCTTCCACGGCAGCCCGCGCAATGTGGGCCTTCGTGCTGCCGCGCGTAAGGCCGACGATGGTGCCGCGCGCGTACGGGTCCCAATGCGGCGCACCCAGGCCGACAAAGGCGGGCACGAGGAAGACGCCGCCGCTGTCCGGCACGCTGGCAGCCAGGGCTTCCACGTCGCCCGATTGTTTGATGATGCCCAGCCCATCGCGCAGCCACTGCACGGTAGCGCCCCCCATGAAGACCGAACCTTCGAGCATGTAGTCGGTAGCGCCATCGACGCGCCAGCCGACGGTGGACAGCAGGCGGTTGTGCGATACGCGCGGCTGGCGGCCGGCATGCATCAGCATGAAGCATCCGGTGCCATAGGTATTCTTGACCATGCCCGGCTGGTGGCAAGCCTGGCCGAAGGTGGCAGCCTGCTGGTCGCCGGCGATGCCCGCGACGGCGATGGGTGCGCCGAAAAGCGCTGCATGCGTTGCGCCCACTTCCTCGCTGGACGAGGCCACCTGCGGCAGCACTTCTTCGGGGATATCGAACAGTTTGAGCAGGTCGGCATCCCAGCGCATCAAGTGGATATTGAACAGCATGGTGCGCGAGGCATTGCTCACATCCGTCACGTGCACGCCGCACAGCTGCCACGCCAGCCACGAATCGACGGTGCCGAAACACAGCTCACCCTTGCGCGCGCGCTCGCGGGCGCCGGGCACATGGTCGAGCAGCCATTTCAGCTTGGTGGCGGAGAAATAAGCGTCCAGCTCCAGGCCCGTGGTTTCGCAAATCATCCGGGCCTTGCCTTCGGCGCGCAGCTGCTCGCAGTAGCCGGCGGTGCGGCGGTCCTGCCAGACGATGGCGTTGGCGATCGGCTCGCCCGTCCTGCGGTCCCACACGACGGTGGTTTCGCGCTGGTTGGCGATGCCGATGGCGCGCACATCGCGCGCTGAGACATGATTGTCGGCCAATACCTGGCGCGCCACGGCGAGCTGGCTGTTCCAGATATCGCGCGGATCGTGCTCGACCCAGCCGGGCTGGGGGAAGTGCTGGGGATACTCCTGCGCCGCGCAACCGGCGATGCGGCCGCGGTGGTCGAACAGGATGGCGCGGGAACTGGTCGTCCCCTGATCGAGGGCCAGGATGTATTTGGTCATGTGTATTCAGTGAAGCAAGCCGATAGGCCGGATTTTGTTACGGCGCTTTCGCGCTATGACAGCCATTCCTCTAGGCGACGGATTACTCCGCCGCTCAAGCTTTCTACCCGCACGCTCCGCGAGCAACATCATCGCGTGCCTATTTGAAATTGCACCAGGTGGAGGTTACCGCGTTTCACCGTAACTTAATACGCTCGTCTCTGTGGCCCTATTCCTCGCCTCACGGCGGACGGCCGTTAACCGTCACCCTGCTCTATGGAGTCCGGACCTTCCTCCCGCCTCGGCATTGCTGCCTTGGCCAGCGGCTGTCTGGCTTGCTTCGGGCGGTATTTTACCTTAAACCTAAACCCTGGGTCAGACCCAAGGGTCTGACCCAGGGTTTAGGTTTAGAAACGAAATTTAATGTCGCACTTTCAAAAGCCGCCCACCGCCGCCGGGCATAGAATGCCGCATCACCTATAAAAGAGGCAAGAACATGACGCACAACACCCGTTCCGGCGGCCAGATCCTGGTCGATGCCCTGAAAGTCCACGGCGTGGATACCGCCTTCGGCGTCCCCGGCGAAAGCTACCTGGACGTGCTGGACGCCCTGCACGAATCCGGCATCCGCTTCATCATCAACCGCCAGGAAGGCGGTGCCGCGTTCATGGCCGACGCCTACGGCAAGATGACGGGCAAGCCGGGCATCTGCTTCGTCACGCGCGGTCCGGGCGCCACCAATGCGTCGATCGGCGTGCACACGGCCTACCAGGATTCCACGCCGATGATCCTCTTCATCGGCCAGGTGGGCAGCGACTTCATGGACCGCGAAGCCTTCCAGGAAGTGGACTACCGCCGCATGTTCGGCCAGATGGCCAAATGGGTGACGCAGATCGACCGCGCCGACCGCATCCCCGAGTACCTCGCACGCGCCTTCCAGGTGGCGACCAGCGGCCGTCCCGGTCCCGTCGTACTGGCACTGCCGGAAGACATGCTGGTCTCGCAGGCGGCAGTGGCCGACACGCGCTCCTATGTGCCGACCCAGGCCTCCCCTTCCGCCGCTCAGATCGCGCAGCTGCGCAGCATGCTGGCCGAAGCGAAGCGCCCCTTGCTGCTGCTGGGCGGCGGCGGCTGGAATGCGCAAGCCTGCGCGGACATCCAGCGCTTCGCCGAAGCGAACGCGCTGCCGACCGCCTGCGCCTTCCGCTTCCAGGACCTGCTCGATAACGCGCACCCCAACTACGCCGGCGACGTAGGCATCGGCATCAACCCGAAGCTGGCCGCGCGCGTGAAGGAGGCGGACGTGCTGATCGCCATCGGTCCGCGCCTGGGCGAAATGACGACCAGCGGCTATTCGATCATCGCATCGCCCGTGCCGGCGCAGCGCCTGGTGCACATCCACGCCAGCACCGAGGAACTGGGCAGCGTGTACCAGGGCGAGCTGATGATCGCATCGGGCATGCCGCAAGCGGCGGCCATGCTGGCCGCGATGGAGCCTGTCGATGCCCGCGCCTGGCGCGACAGCGCTGCGCAGGCCCGGAGCGAATATCTGACTTGGCAGGTGCAGCCGCCCATCTTCAAGGAGACCGGTGCGCCGCTGAACCTGTGGCAGGTCGTACAGGATATGCGCGCCCACGCGCCGGCCGATACCATCATCACCAACGGCGCCGGCAATTACGCGACCTGGGCGCACCGCTACTGGCCTTACGGCGCAATGCGCACGCAGCTGGCGCCGACAAGCGGTGCAATGGGCTACTCCGTGCCGTCCGGCGTCGCGGCCAAGATCATCGATCCGTCGCGCACCGTGATTACGTTTGCGGGCGATGGCGAATTCCTGATGAACGGACAGGAGCTCGCGACGGCCGTGCAATACAAGGCCGGCGTCGTGGTAATCGTGTTCAATAACCGCATGTTCGGCACCATCCGCATGCACCAGGAGCGCGAGTATCCGGGACGCGTGTCCGGCACCACGCTGCACAATCCGGACTTCGCCGCGCTGTGCTGCGCCTACGGCGGCCAGGGTGAGATCGTCGAGAAGACCGAAGACTTCGCGCCCGCCCTGCAGCGCGCCCTCGCCTTCTCCCGCGAGCAAAGCCTGCCCGCACTGATCGAGCTGCGCTACGACGGCAACCTGATCACCCCCGGCGCGACGCTCGAAACCATCCGCAAGAACGCCGTGGCAGCCGGCAAATAAGCTTCAGCCCTGCGAGGGCGGCGCCGGCTCGTGCTTGTACTCAGGCTTCGCCGGCTCCGCCTTCGGCTGCGGGCAAGCCTTGCACGACTTCGCCTTGGCGCCGAAGTCCTTCACCTTCGCCAGCACCATTGGCTGCGATTGGTCCTGGCAATAGCCCCCATCCAGCGTCAAGGTCTCGCCGTCCGGCGAAAACTTGCCGCTGATCGTGCGCTCATCTTCATCGGGCGGTTGCACGGTAAAGTAGATCATCTTCCCGCGCGGGTCCACGTTCACGTCCACTGCCACCAGCGGCCAGCTTAAGCCGCCTGCCGTGAACTCATAGACCACCGTGTCGACTTCCGCGAAGCGCTGCAGCGTCACGCGCTGCCCGCCGTACTCGCCGCTTTCCTTGTTCACGCACAGGTCCGAGTACACGGCCATGCCATAGCGCGGCACGCCCGGACGCTCAGCCTGCGGCTGCCCATGCCCCTTGCGCGGCGCCCGCGGCCCCGCCACCGCCGCCGTCAACGCCAGCGACGCTAGCACAACGAATGTTGCTGTTCGGTAGAGTTGTCTCATGCACGCATTGTATCGCGGTGTACGCAACAACGAACAATACGGTATCTCCCATACCGGCCATGAGCATGCGCGGCCGCCTGGCAAAAAAAACGGCTGCCCGAGGGCAGCCGTTCTGGCGTCGGAAGAAGATCCGATTAGAAGGAGTGCTTCATGCCGATGTTGAACGCCTTGTCACCGGTACCGGCTTCAGAGTTGTTACCCACGGTGTAGGAAGCGCCGTTCTTGTTCTTGATCTTCGCGTAAGCGATGTAGGTCTGGGTGCGCTTGGACAGGTTGTGGGTGTAGCCGACTGCCCACTGGTTAGCATCGCGGCTGAATTCCTTGTCGTCAACCTTGGACCAGGAAGCGATCACGTTGCCGGCTGCGCTGACAGGCACGCTTGCGCCCAGCAGGTAGTTGCGGTTGTCGGTGGACGCGGCAACAGCAGTGGTGGTGTAGGCGGTGGCGTTAGGCAGCGGGGTGCTGTTCAGGCCCGTGTTCTGGCCGTACATGAAGTAAGCCTTGGCAACCTGGAAGTCATAGTTCACGGCCAGCAGGGTGTTGTGGCCGATGCCGCGCTCGGTGATCACGGAACCGGTGCTGGTGTCGTTGTTGTGGTTCAGGTATGCCAGACGGGCGTTCAGCGGACCGTTCGAGTACATCACGGATGCGCTCAGTTGACGGCCGGTGGACGAACCATTCTGCTCGCCGAAGCCGTAGGCCACGTCGGCGCTCACGCCGTTGAACTCAGGGGTCTTGTAGATCACCGAGTTGCTGAAGCGCTGGTTGTTGCCCGATGCTGGGAACAGGTTCTTGGCGGAACCAGCCAGGCCAGCCTGGAATGGGTCACCAACTTGTGCCAGGGCGTTGTACCATGGGGTGTACTGACGGCCCAGGGTCAGGGTACCGGCTTCCTTGGAGGACAGGCCAACGAAAGCCTGGCGCTGGAAGATCGAACCGGCTACGTCTTGCTCGCCGGTGTCGGCCTTCACGCCGCCTTCCAGGACGAACACTGCGGACAGGCCGCCGCCCAGGTCTTCAGTACCCTTGAAACCGATACGGGAAGCGCTGCCAATGCCGCTGCTGACTTTGGTGACGTTACCGTTCTTGCCACCTTGCTCGTAGGCGATACCAGCATCAACGATACCGTAGATGGTCACGTTGGACTGGGCGTGTGCTGCGCTGCTTGCTGCTGCGAGAACTGCGAGGGAGATCAGAGTCTTTTTCATTGCTTTCCTTCTTCTGCTATCAGGGGATTATTCATTTACCTGCTTCGGCCCCAAGGCTCATGGCCCAGGGGAGGCGGCACTATACTGATGGATTGATATTCCAGCAAGTGTCAGGGGCGTAAAAGGGCTTCTGCCTTTTGCGCAGGCGGAAATTTTAACTGAACATTAAAAGTTCTGCAGAACACTACGGGATTTCCACAATCCCCTTCACGTGGAAACAAGCAGAAAAGCAACGAATTGTCACTTTTTTCGTCCAGGACAAAATGGAGGTGAATGATTTAATTGGTGTAAATCTTTCAAATGTGAAGCGGGTGTCTTGGACAAGGCCGCGCTAGCGCTCTTCATAGGGAAAATTGGAGGAAAATAGATGCAAATCCCTCCGAAAAACGCGGTTAGAATGCAAAACTCCGCCAACCGGGAGTGCCCTCGCCGAATGAATAAAAGTGCCCGATCTTTTACAGTTACATCGACCATCAGTGATGTCGAACGTGACACCGGCGTGGCCAAGGAGACTTTGCGCGTATGGGAACGACGCTATGATTTCCCGCAGCCGCAGCGCGACCCGTTTGGCGAGCGCGTCTACACTTCCGACCAGGTAAACAAGCTGCGCCTGGTGAAGCGCCTGATCGACCTGGGCTACCGTCCCGGCAAGGTGATCCAGTTCAGCACCGACGAATTACAGGCGCTGGCCCTGAAAGCGGCCGGCGAAGCCCGTCTGCAGCCCGTCCGCAGCCACCCCGAACTGCAATCCTATCTGGACTTGTGCAAGACCCACCAGATGGAAGCCTTCCGCCGCAACCTGATGCAGGCCATGCTGGTGATGGGCATGAAGAACTTCGTCATCGACCTGGTCGCCCCGCTGATCACCACCGTGGGCGAATCCTGGGCCAGCGGACAGTTCGCGATTTTTGAAGAGCACCTGTTCAGCGAATCCGTGCAGATCGTGCTGCGCAGCGCGATTTTCTCCGTGCCGCAGGTGAACCACGTCAATGGCGGCCCCCGCCCGCGCATCCTGATGACCACCCTGCCCCAGGAGCGCCACGCCCTGGGCCTGCTGATGGCCGAGGCGCTGTCGGCCGCCGAAGGCGCCCACTGCGTTTCGCTCGGCGTGCAGACGCCGCTGCCGGAAATCGTGGAAGCGACCCGTGTGAAGCAGGCCGACATTGTCGCTTTGTCATTCTCGACCACGATGAACCCGCGCCATGTGCTCGACAGCCTGCGCGAACTGCGCTCGCGCCTGCCCGACCATGTCGACATCTGGGCCGGCGGCGCCAACGCCGCGCTGCGCAAGCGCGCCCCGGACTTCGTGCGCGTGCGCGAACTGGCGGAAATCAGCGCAGGCATCGCCGAGTGGCGCCAGCGCCAGCGTGCGGCCAGCCAGCCTTCGGCCTGATTCTCCCAGGGCCACTCTGGTAGAATACGCGGCTCGAAGGGCCCTCTACCGCACACCCATGTTCAGTTTCTTCAAGAAAAAACCAGTCGTTCCTGAAACGCCTGCGCCTGCCGCTGCGCCGGAAGCGCCGCCGCCCGTGCCCGTTGCCACTGCAGAAGTGGCGAGCGATGCCGTCGGTCCCCTCGCCTTCGAAGTGGAGACCGCTGCGCGCCCGGAGAAGCAATCCTGGATGAGCCGCCTGAAGGCCGGCCTGTCGAAGACCTCGGCCAACCTGTCCGTGCTGTTCATCGGCGCCAAGATCGATGAAGACCTGTACGAGGAACTGGAAGCAGCCCTGCTGATGTCCGACGCGGGCATCGATGCCACCCAATACCTGCTGGATGCGCTGCGGCGCAAGGTCAAGGATGAAAAGCTGCTGGACGCAGCCGCCGTCAAGCAAGCCTTGAAAGAATTGCTGATCGAGTTGCTGGAACCGCTGCAAAAGCCTTTCGAGCTGGGCCGCCACCAGCCGCTGGTGATGATGATTTCCGGCGTCAACGGCGCCGGCAAGACCACCACCATCGGCAAACTGGCCAAGCATATGCAGGCCCACGGCCAGTCCGTGCTGCTGGCCGCCGGCGACACGTTCCGCGCCGCTGCCCGCGAGCAGCTGATGGTCTGGGGCCAGCGCAATAATGTGACCGTGATTTCCCAGGAGTCGGGCGACCCGGCGGCCGTGTCCTTCGACGCGGTGCAGTCCGGCAAGGCGCGCGGCACCAATGTCGTCATGATCGACACCGCCGGCCGCCTGCCGACCCAGCTGCACCTGATGGAAGAGCTGAAGAAGATCAAGCGCGTGATCGGCAAGGGCCTGGAAGGCGCCCCGCACGAAACCCTGCTCGTCATCGACGGCAACACGGGCCAGAACGCCCTGGCCCAGGTGAAGGCCTTCGACGATGCGCTGCAACTGTCCGGCCTGATCATCACCAAGCTGGACGGCACCGCCAAAGGCGGTATCATCGCCGCCATCGCCCGGGTGCGTCCGGTGCCGGTCTACTTCATCGGCATCGGCGAAAAGATTGAAGACCTGCAGCCCTTCAATGCGGCTGAGTTTGTTGAAGCACTGCTTGCATAAGGCCCTCATGATCGAATTCCAGCACGTCTCCAAGCAATATTCCTCCGATGCCGTCGCCCTGCGCGACATCAGCCTGACCATTGCCAAGGGCGAGCTGGTCTACCTGGCCGGTCCGTCCGGCGCGGGCAAGTCCACGCTGCTGAAAATGATTGCCGCGATGGAGCGCCCGACCGCGGGCAAGGTGGTGGTCAACGGCCAGGACATCGGCAAGCTGAAGTCGGCCGGCGTACCCTTTCTGCGCCGCAACCTCGGCCTGATCTTCCAGGAACAGCGCCTGCTGAATGACCGCTCGGTGCTGGCCAACGTGATGATGCCGCTCATCGTGACCGGTTCGCCCAAGGCCGCCGCCGAGCAGCGCGCCCGCGCCGCGCTCGACAAGGTTGGCCTGGGCGAGCGCGCCAATGCACTGCCGCTGGCCCTGTCCGGCGGCGAGCAGCAGCGCGTGTCGATCGCGCGCGCCATCGTCAACCGCCCCCAGATCATCCTGGCCGACGAACCGACCGCCAACCTCGACCGGACCAGCGCCAGCAAGGTGCTGGACGCGCTGCACGCCTTCCACTCCGTCGGCGTCACCTGCCTGATTTCCACCCACGATGAACTAGTGCTGGACAAGGCCGACCGCGTGATCCACCTGGCGCGCGGCGAACTGCTGAAGGAGGCCGCATGAGCACCTTCTTCCGCCAGCACGCCTTCGCCCTGGGCGGCGCCCTGGTCCACCTGCGCCGTGCGCCCGGCTCCTTCCTCTTCAATATCCTGGTCGTCGCCATCGCCCTGGCGCTGCCCTTCATGGGCGTGACGCTGCTGGAAAACGTGCGCCCGATGTCCGAACAGATGGCGGTCGAGCCCGAGCTCAGCGTCTTCATGAAACAGGATGCACCGCGCGAACAGACCGCCGGCCTCGCGGGCAATCTGCGCGCCATCGCGCCGGACGCCAAGATCATTTTCGTGCCGCGCGAGAAAGCGCTGGAACAGCTGAACGCCAAGAGCGGCCTGTCCGACGTGCTGAACACCCTGGGCGAAAATCCCTTGCCGGACAGCTACGTCGTCAAGCTGAATGCCTTCCGCAGCGCGGCCGAAAGCGCCAAGATCGATGAGGTAGCCGACAAGATGCGCGCCCTGCCCAATGTCGACTCCGTTCAGGTCGACTCCGCCTGGGTCAAGCGCCTGGCAGCCTTGCTGGGCGTCCTGCGCCTGGCCCTGCTGTTGCTGGCCGCGACCCTGGGCACGGTGGTGGTGGCCGTGGTCTTCAATACCATCCGCCTGCAGGTGCTGACCCAGCGCGAGGAAATCCTCGTGTCCAAGCTGATCGGCGCCACGGACAGCTTCATCCATCGCCCCTTCTATTACACGGGCGCCATGCTCGGCCTGTGCGCCGGCGGCGTGGCACTGGGCGCCGTGGCCCTGGCGTTGCGTCCACTGAATACCGCCATTGCCGAATTTGCAAGACTGTACGCCAGCGAATTCCAGCTGGCCCCGCTCGATCCCCTGTCGATGACGGCCCTGCTGGCCCTGTCCGCGATGCTGGGCCTGGTTGGCGCGGTGCTTTCCGTCCAGCGCCATCTGTCCCGCCTGAATTGACCCCGCCCCGCCGCAGCCCTGTCCAGGGGCCGGCGGCGCCGCACGTGCGTTCACGCACAGAGCTTGCCGCGCCCGCGCACTATGCTCACCACATCCCCCTTTATGAATGCGCTTTTCCCCATAGCAGTATTGCTATCGCAACCATAGTTTTCGCCCGATTGGCACTCAACGAAGGAGAGTGCTAATATATGTTCAACCAGTAAGACGGCAAGATGAGCAAGTCAGCATTAAGAACCGGTTAAGTTCCATAGTGCATGCTGGTAAACATGAAAGATTCCCTTCGAAGCGAGGATAGAAACATGACTATGATGTCCGTACAAAACGCACTGGTTCCACTGGGCAACTTGGACGCATATATTTCGGCTGTGAACCGCATGCCGATGCTCTCGCACGAGGAAGAAGTACAACTGGGCCGCGACCTGAAGAACAAGAATGATCTGAAGGCGGCTGAGAAGCTCGTTATGTCCCACCTGCGCCTGGTGGTGTCGATTGCGCGCGGTTACCTGGGCTATGGCCTGCCGCACGCCGACCTGATCCAGGAAGGTAATATCGGACTGATGAAAGCCGTCAAGCGCTTCGATCCGGACCAGGGTGTACGCCTCGTGTCCTACGCCATGCACTGGATCAAGGCCGAGATGCACGAATACATCCTGAAGAACTGGCGCCTGGTCAAGGTGGCAACCACCAAGGCCCAGCGCAAGCTGTTCTTCAACCTGCGCAGCCACAAGCAGGGCCTGGATGCGATGTCGCCCGACCAGATCGACCAGCTGGCCAAGTCGCTGGACGTGAAGCGTGAAGACGTGATCGAGATGGAAACCCGCCTGAGCGGCCGTGATATTGCCCTGGAAGCGCCAAGCGACGACGAAGACGACAAATTCTCGCCGATCGCCTACCTGTCTTCCGACTCGATGGAGCCGACCAGGGTGCTGGAAGCCGAACAGGTGACCCGCTTGCAGTCCGAGGGTCTGGAAACCGCGCTGTCCAAGCTTGATCCGCGCTCGCGCCGCATCGTCGAAGCGCGCTGGCTGGCCAACGACGATGGCTCGGGCGCCACGCTGCACACGCTGGCCGAAGAGTTCGGCGTGTCGGCCGAACGTATCCGCCAGATCGAAGCTGCCGCCCTGAAAAAGATGAAGACGGCACTGGCTGCCTACATCTGAGTACCCCTTGTCCCGAAAGGCGCCGTGCCGCAAGGTCCGGCGCCTTATTTATTTCCACACAACATTGTCGACTGGTTACTTTTTCTGAGTGCTAACTGTCGATATTCTTTACACCATGTTTGAGCGAAATTTTTAAGTCCTTGATGCAACACGACTTTCTCTTCTGGCATGACGCTTGCATGTAACCAAGCGTCACCGCCCAAAGGAGAAACACCATGTTCAAACAAACCGCCCTTGCCCTGGCTCTCGCCGCCGCTTCAGGCCTCGCGTCCGCAGCCCCGATCCCACTGACCGATGGCATGCAGATTGCCGTCCACTGGAACAACGATGCTGCCAATCCCCCCATGCGCGCTGCAGACCTGAACGGTTTGGCTTCGCTCTCCGTCGATGCCGGCCTCGGCGCCACCTTTGACTTCTTCTTCCCGCTCGTGGGCGGCAACCAGGACCCGACGACCTATTACTTCTACCTGGACGGCAACCTGCTGACCCAGTCCGCCCAGGCTGCCCCATCCGGCTACACCAAGTGGTACGACGATGTCGTGTTCAGCTCCGGCACGCACACCCTGACGCTGAAAGTGACCACCCCGAACAAGAACGGCGGCAACTTCACCATCGATTCGGACCTGGTATCCCAGGTGCGAGGCCCGGGCGTTCCAGGCCAGGAAGTGCCTGAGCCGGGCTCGCTGGCCCTGCTGGGCCTTGGCCTGCTGGGCCTGGGCGCAATGCGCCGCAGCAAGGAATAACAACAATAAAACGACAGTAATTAAGCGCCCCTCCGAGGGCGCTTTTTTTTCTAGCTCAGCAGTGCGCCGTAGTAGATAGCGATTTGCTAATATGGTTTCATGCCTTCAGGGAGGACATGATGAAACCCAGAGTGATGAGCTTGTGTTTCGCGGGACTATCCCTGGTCATCGCCGCGGCCTGCAGCGCCCCGCCGCCGCGTGAGACTTCACGTCCCCCGCCACGCACCAGCGAAAACTACGTACTAGCGCAGGGCCAGACCGTCACGCTGGCGCCAGCCACCACCCTTAAGCTCGAGCGCATCAACGACAGCCGCTGCAAAGCGGGCGCCGTCTGCGTCTGGGCTGGCCACATCAGCTACCGCTTCGTGCTGACCGACAACCAGGGCGACACCAGCTTCGTGCTGGCCGAGGACATGCCCGGCGCCACCAAATCCGTCACCCGCAAGGGACTGGTCTTCACGCTGCAAGGGCTGGAACCGGCCGAACCGCCGCCTTTGAAGGCGCCGCCGCCGGATTATCGGGTAAGCTTGCGGGTAAATATTGCCCACCCGATATAACTACCCATGACCCAGCGACGCCGCGCCCAGCCCCTGATCCTTTCCATCATTCTTCCGCTGGCGCTCGCCGCCCATGCGGCACACGCCGCGCCCGCGCTGGCAACCGGCACCGGCGGCGCCGTCGCGACCATCAGCGAGCCCGCGTCGCGGTCGGCGCTTGCCATCCTGAACAAGGGCGGCAACGCGATTGACGCCGCCGTGGCCGCGGCCGCCACGCTGGGCGTGACCGATCCATTCAGCTGCGGCATCGGCGGCGGCGGCTTCATGGTCATCTACCTGGCGAAGGAAAAGCGCGTGATCACCATCGATCACCGCGAAACGGCGCCCGCCTCCTTCCAGCCGACCGCCTTCACCGAAAACGGCCAGCCCATCGATTTCGACACCGCGGTCGCCAGCGGCATGTCGGTCGGCGTGCCCGGCACCGTGCGCGGCTGGCACGAGGCGCTCGACCGCTATGGCAGCATGTCCTTCAAGCAGGTGCTGTCACCGGCGATCAAGGTCGCAACGGACGGCTTCCGCGTCAACGCCAACTTCAGCCAGCTCGCCGCGGGCAATGAGCAGAAATTCAGGCTCTTCCCCGCCACCGCCGCCCTCTACCTGCGCGACGGCAAGGCCATCCCCGCCGGCACCCTGCTGCGCAACCCGGACCTGGCCAAAACTTACCGGCTGCTGGCCACGGGCGGCGTGAAAGCCTTCTACCAGGGTAAGCTGGCCCGCGCCATCGTCGACGCCGTCAACACGCCGCCCGTTGCGCCCGGCGTCAAAGTCCGCCCCGGCAATATGAGCCTGGCTGACTTGTCGAATTACGAAGCGCGCCTGCGCCAGCCCATCCGCAGCAGCTACCGCGGCTACGAGCTGTACGGTATGCCCCTGCCCGGCAGCGGCGGCATCGCCATCGCCGAAGCGCTCAATATCCTCGAAGGCTACGACCTGAAATCCATGCCTCGCGAGCAAGCCGAGCATCTCTACCTCGAAGCCTCGCGCCTGGCCTTCGCCGACCGCAACGCCTACCTCGCCGACCCGGAATACACGGAAGCGCCCGTCGCCGGCCTGCTGAGCAAGGACTACGCCGCCCGCCGCCGCGCCCTGATCGAGCCGCCGCGCGCGCTGCCGGTCGCGGCCGCCGGCGATCCCTACGCCTTCCAGAACGACCCCAGCATTCCGCTGCGTCCGGCTCCCGCTCCCGCCCGGCTGCTGCCGGAGAGCGCCCATACGACGCACCTTACCGTGTCCGACAAGGAAGGCAATATCGTCGCCTACACCTTCACCATCGAATCCTGGGGCGGCAGCGGCATTACGGTGCCGGGCTATGGCTTCATCCTCAACAATGAAATGACGGACTTCGACTTCACCGGCCCGCACCCGAACGTGCCCGAGGCCGGCAAACGTCCCCGCTCCAGCATGTCGCCCACGATCGCCTTCCGCGAAGGGAAGCCCGCGTTTACGGTCGGCAGCCCTGGCGGCTCGACCATCATCACCACCGTGCTGCAAACCATCTTCAACCACGTCGACCTAGGCATGTCGATGTACGACGCGCTGAACGCGCCGCGCCTCTCCCAGCGCAACAGCGCCGCCACCCAGATCGAACCCGGCTTCACCGGCTCGCCGCAAGCCCGCGCCCTCGAAAAATTCGGCCACGCCTGGCGCGACGAAAACGAAGACATCGGCGCCGCCAACGCCATCGTCTTCAACCCCGACGGCACCGTCACCGCCGTCAGCGAAGCCCACCGCCACGGCACCGGCACCGCCCTCACCCAATCCCCCGCCCACTAACCCTGGGGTCAGATCCGACATTCGGACACGAACTCGGCTGTGATGGTAATTCGGGGCATTTGTACCTCAAATCGCCCCGCATATGGCAGATCCTGCCATTTTTTTGCAAGCTCAACAGAAGCGGCGCACCCAGGCTCTCACTCTAAGGATTGACTAGTGCTGGGCTCGTGTCCGAATGTCGGATCTGACCCCATGGTGTGGACAATTTGGACGGCGGAGAATAAAATGCGAATCATTCTCATTTGCATTCAAAGAAAAGGAAGAAAATGCCGCTGCCCGTTCCCGCTGCCCGTCTCCGACCACTGGCGTTCGCTGCTGCGCTTACCGCCGCCGGCGCCTGGGCCTCGCCGGCCGAGGAGGTGGACGCCAACGAGCCCGCCGCCATGCCCACCGTGGTCGTCAAGGGCGAAGCCGACAGCGCGGACAGCTACACCACCCGCCGCTCCGCCTCCTCCGCCCGCCTCGACCTGAGCCTGCGCGAAACGCCGCAATCCGTCTCCGTCGTCACGCGCGCCCAGATCGAAGACTTCCGCCTCGACTCCGTCAACGACATGCTCGCCACCACCACCGGCGTCACCGTCGAACGCGTGGAAACCGACCGCACCTACTACACCGCCCGCGGCTTCGACATCACCAACTTCCAGTACGACGGCGTCGGCATCCCCTTCGTCTTCGGCAATGTCTACGGCGATCTCGATACCGCGCTGTACGAGCGCGTGGACATCGTCCGCGGCGCCAACGGCCTGATGTCCGCCACCGGCAATCCCTCGGCCACGGTCAACTTCATCCGCAAGCGCCCCAGCGCGACCTTCCAGGCCTCCGCCAGCGCCACCGTCGGCAGCTGGGACCAGCGCCGCGTGCAGGGCGATATCTCGGCCGCCCTCAACGACGCCGGCACGCTGAACGGCCGCGTCGTCGCCGCCTACCAGAAGGGCGACTCCTACCTGGACCGCTTCTCGAACGACCGCAAAGTCTTTTACGCCGTGCTGGAAGCGAAACTGGCGCGCGACACCACGCTCACCGGCGGCTTCACCAGCCAGGATGTGAAAACGCGCGGCGGTCTGTGGGGCGCGCTGCCCCTCTACTACACGGACGGCAGTCCGACCAGTTTCGACGACAGCACCAGCACCGCCGCCGACTGGGCCCGCAACAAGGTCGAGAACAAGCGCAGCTTCATCGAATTCGCTCACCGCTTCGACAACGGCTGGCGCGCGCAAGCCACCGTCTCGCGCGCCACCACGGAGTCGCACGGCAAACTGTTCTACGTCTACGGCACGCCGGACAAGTCCACGGGCCTCGGCCTCTTCGCCTACCCCTCGCGCTACGACTCGGACAACAAGCAAACCCTGTTCGACGCCTCCGCCACCGGCCAGTTCCAGCTCTTCGGCCGCACGCATGACCTGAGCTTCGGCGCTTCCTGGTCCAGGTCCACGCTGGGCGACAAATCGCTGTATGGCCGCGGCATCGGCGACCCGCTGCCCTCGCTCGCGACCTGGAACGGCGCCTTCCCCGAGCCGCTGTTCGATGCGGCCGTCGATGGCAGCTATTACGAGGACAAGCGCAAGGCCGCCTTCGTCGCGGTCCGCTGGGACCTGGCCGACAACACGAAGCTGCTCACCGGCCTCACTGCAGCGAAGGCGGACAGCTCCGGCCTGTCCTACGGCGTGAGCAAATTCCGCTCGGCCAGCAAGACCACACCGTACCTGGGCCTGGTGTATGACCTGAACGCGCACCTCTCCGCCTACGCCAGCTACACCGGCATCTTCAATCCGCAAAGCGAGACCGACGCCAGCGGCAACACGCTCGCGCCAATCGAAGGACGCACCACGGAGCTGGGCCTGAAAGGTGAATGGTTCGACCGCAAACTGAACGCGTCCGCCGCGCTGTTCAAGACGAAGCAGGACAATACGGCCGAACAGGCGGGCTATGTGGGCGTGAAGGCGTATTACCGCGGCGTGGACGCGCAATCGAAAGGCGTGGAGCTTGATCTCTCCGGCGAACTGGCGCGCGGCCTGCAGGCCACGGCCGGTTTCACCGTGATGTCCCTCGAAGGCGCGGATGGCAAGGCTGCACGCACCTTCCTTCCGCGCCGGCTCCTGCGCACTTCGCTGACCTACCAGTTACCGTCGCTGCCGCAACTGAAGGTCGGCGCCACCGCGAACTGGCAGGACGATACCTGGCGCGACGAGGCGGATGGCGTGACTATTCGCCAGGGCAGCTATGCAGTCGTGGGGCTGATGGCGCGGTACGATATCGACAGGAACTTCAGCGTATCGGCCAACATCAACAATGCCACCGATCGCAAATATCTCACGTCACTGTACTGGAGCCAGTCGTATTACGCCGCGCCACGCAACGCGTCCGTTACCTTGAGCTGGAAATACTGACGGCGGCGCACGCACGGCGGATCAAAACGATCCGCCCTACAGCCCGGATAATCAATGCGCGGCGACGCGACACGTTTGCAAGCCGGGGTGCGTAGGGCGGATCATTGATCCGCCGCTGCGTGAACGGCCCGGCTATCCGCGGGGGCCTGCTCCCGCTCGTTCATCCCGTAATCGCGCACCACCTGCGCAATCCGCAAGCGGTAATCCCGGAACAGAGAACCCCGCCCCGCCGACTGCGCCGCGCGGTGTGCCTCCAGCTGCCGCCACCGCGCCACCGCTTCCTCATCGCGGAAGAACGACAGCGACAGCAGCTTGTCCGGATTGCTCAAGCTCTGGAAGCGCTCGATCGACACAAACCCGTCCACCTGCTCAAGCAAAGGCCGCAGGGACGCCGCAATATCAAGATATCGCTGCTTGCCCTCGGCATGGGGCAGCACCTCAAAAATCACCGCGATCATAAAGCCTCCACAAATTCAGGAATCCGCGCATTCACCGACGGACGATAACGCCAGCGCATCGGCCCAGGCGACGCCGGCAAACTGGCAATCGCCGCCGCCGCAATCGTCTCCGCTATCGCCTGGCCGGGACAGGCGTGCGCGCCGTGCCCGAAGCCTGTGCCAGCCGCCGCCAGCACCACAAGAATCACCTGTCCCTGCTTCACATCCACACCGCCGACGTGCGCGTCCTCTGCCACGAAGCGCCGCGTGTTCTGCACGGGCGGATCATTCACCGCCACCTCGCGCACCAGCCGCAACGCCGACGCCTGATCGGACGGCCACGGCGCGCCGCGCTGCAGCGCCACCAGCGTATTCCCGATCAGCCCTGCCGTCGCCTCATACGTCTGCGACATCAACCCGACCAGGTTCGCCAATATCGCACGCTCCTCCCGCCAGCCCGCGTCCGCCGCCTCGCGCCACACGGACTGCGCCAGCGAGCCCTCCCGCAGCCCGCCCGGCGCCGCCATCAGCTCGCGCAGCGCCGCCAGCAACTCCACGCTCGCCACATGCGCCGACGCGATCTGCTCCGCACTGCTCAACGGCGACAAGCACGCCACAAACCGTCCCATCCACGCCGCCACCTCCGCCAACCGCTCATCCGCAAACCCCAGCAAACTCGCCACCGTCCGCACCGGTACCTCCGCCATCCACCGCGACAACGCCGCCGGGCCATCCCCCGGGCTAATAGTTTCACGCGCAATCCGCGCCGCCGCAGCGCGCACCTCATCGACGCTGACCATCCCCAGCGCCCGCTGCAAAACCATCTTCGGCACATCGTGCCGCGCCGCCCCATCGTTCATGCGCACCAGCGCCCCGAACACTTCGCCCGCGCTCCCGCCGGCAATGGCCATCGGCACCGGCTCGCCAACCGGCCGCACGCGGCACGAAGGATGCCCCAGCACCTCCATCACCAGCGCCGGACTGGCCGCCACCCACATCCCCTTGCCCCACACCAGCGCACGTTCGCCCGCCAGTGCCGCATAAAAAGGATACGGATCAGCAGAGCTGACCGCCTCAATCGGATCCAGCATAAAAACCTCCCCAAAACGTAATGAGTGCAGTATCCTGAAAAACCGACAGCAACGTTTCGACGCCAAACGAACTATGGATGCACACGCCGACCACCACCTCGCCCGCGTCGCTGGCGCCATCGCCGAGCCGGCCCGCGCGCGCATGCTGTGTTCCCTGCTGGACGGTCACGCCCGCACCGCCACCGAACTCTCGGTCGTCGCCGAGGTGAGCGCCTCGACCGCCAGCGCCCACCTCGCGCGCCTGAAAGACGATCACCTGGTCACCCAGCTCGCACAAGGCAAGCACCGCTACTACCAGCTCACCGACCAGGATGTCGCTGCCGCCCTGGAAGCCCTGCTCGTGGTTGCAGGCCTGCCGCGCCAGCAGTTCAAGCCGAACACGCCCGACCGCCTGCGCCACGCGCGCACCTGCTATGACCACATGGCCGGCACCGTCGCCGTGCAGCTGCATGACCACTTCGCGCAGCAAGGCTGGCTGCAGGCCGCCGGCGACGACAAGGAATACGCCCTGTCCGCCGCAGGCGAGCAGCAATTCATCAAGTTGGGGCTCGACGTGCAAGCCATGCGCAAGCTGCGCCGCCGCTTCGCCTGCCCCTGCCTGGACTGGAGCGAACGCCGTCCGCACCTGGGCGGCGCATTGGGTGCGGCCTTGCTGCAGCTGGCCCTGAAGCGCGGCTGGGTCGAAAAGGATCTGGACAGCCGTGCGCTCAGCGTGCCACCCAAGGGCCAGCGCCAGATGCTGGCCGCCTTTGGACTAAGCACGGCTTAAGAAAAGCATAAGAAGATAAAAACTCCCCTGAATAAAAACTCCCCCGACAGGAGACAACAAAAATGAAAGCACTGATACGCGAGAACAAAGGATTCATCGTCTTCCTCGTCCTGCTCGGCATTTTCCGTACCGCCTTTGCGGACTGGAACCCGATCCCTTCCGCATCCATGCACCCCAACCTGCTGGAAGGCGACGTGGTCTTCGTCAACCGCGTGGCCTACGACCTCAAGGTGCCGCTGACCGACGTCTCCATCACCCGCCTCGGCGAACCGCAGCGCGGCGACATCGTCACCTTCAGCTCCCCGAAGGACGGAACGCGTCTGATCAAACGCATCGCCGCCCTGCCCGGCGACAAGGTCGAAATGCGCGGCGAGCGCCTGATCATCAACGGTACGCCCGCTGAATACGCGGTAATCGGCAACGCAACGGAAACCATTGCCAGCGTCGGCGACCTGCAGGCGCTCACGCTGAACGAGAACAACGGCAAGGCCAGCTACAGCATCCAGTTGTTGCCGCACGTGGTCGCCCACCGCGACTTCGGCCCGGTCACCGTGCCGGCAGACAGCTACCTGATGCTGGGCGATAACCGCGACAACAGCGCCGACTCGCGCGTGATCGGCTTCGTGCCGCGCAAGCTGCTGATCGGCCGCGCCGAACGCATCCTCGTGTCGGCCGACATCCAGGGCAACTGGATGCCGCGCACCGAGCGCATCGGCATGAGCCTGCGCAGCGAATGATCGCCTTCGAGGCCCTTTCCAAGAACTACGGCAGCTACCAGGCTGTCCACCCTCTTTCACTGACCGTGGGGCACGGGGAAGTCTTCGGCTTCCTCGGTCCCAACGGCGCCGGCAAGACCACCACGATCCGCATGATAATGGGCATCCTCGTGCCCAGCGCAGGACGGGTGCTGATCGATGGCCTCGACTGCCACGCGCAGGCCGCCGAAGTAAAGCGCCATGTCGGCTACCTGCCGGACAATCCCATCTTCTACGACTACCTGCGCGGTCGCGAAATCCTGCAATTCGTCGCCGAGATGCACGGCGCCAGCCGCGCCGATGCCGCCGCGCGCGCAGCCCAATTGCTGGATGAATTCGGCCTCGATGAAGTGAGCGAGGAATACGCCGTCAACTACTCGATGGGCATGAAGAAGAAGCTTGGCCTGGCTTGCGCCCTGGTGCACGATCCGGCCGTGCTGATTCTCGATGAACCGATCAACGGCCTCGATCCGCGCGCCGCGCGTGAAGTGCAGGAGCGCCTCGTCGCCAGCGCCGCGCGCGGCAAGACCATCTTCGTCTCCACCCACCTGCTGGACATGGCCGAGCGCATGTGCGACCGCGTGGGCATCATCAACCGCGGCGTGCTGGTTGCCACCGGTTCGGTCGATGAGTTGCGCGGCGCCACCAGCACAAACAGCACACTGGAAGAAGTCTTCCTGAAAGTCACCAGCGAAGCAGGCGCATGATGGAAGCGCCCCTGCCTTCCGCCGGCCGCGCCTTCTGGCTGCTGCTCCGCCTGCGCATGCGGCGCCTGGTGAACATGGGCGGCTCCTCCTTCCTTAGCCGCCGCCCGGCGGGCAAAAGGCGCCCTGCCACGGCCGGCCGGCATGGCGTGCGTACGCTGATCCTGCTGATGCTGGCCGGCTTCATGATGACGGCCTTCGTCAGCATGGCCAGCGGCACCCTTTTGAACCTGCACTGCCACCTCGACACCACCCGCAATTGCGCGGCGCTGGCGCCCGCTGGCCAGCATGCGAGTGGCGCCGAACTGGCCGCCGCTCCTTTCAGCCCGGCCCTTGCCAGCGCGGTCTCGCTCGAACTGTTCGTCCTGCTGCTCGTCACCGTGCTGCTCCCCCTCGGCAGCAAGGAGCTCGCCAACGCGGACTGGGACCTGGAATGGCTGGTCACGCTGCCCATGCGGCGCGCCACCCTGCTCTGGTCTCGGGTGGCCGAGCGTACCGTCGGCACGCCCGCCGGCTGGCTCACCGTCTGGCCGCTGGCCCTGATGGTCGCCTGGCATTCCGGCTACCGCTGGTCCGCTCCCCTGCTCGCGCTGCTCGCCACGCTGCCGCTGCTGCTGATCGCGTCGGCCATCCGCACCGTGGCCGACACGGGCCTGCGCCTGCGCCTGGCCCCGTCGCAGCTGCGCAACCTGCAGGCAATCGCCTCGGTGATCTCGCTGCCGCTGATGTATTTCGTGATGTCCCTCAGCATGCCCAACGCCGCGCTGACGATGGGGTGGGCCGCCCGCGCACCTGCATGGCTGGTGTGGACGCCGCCCGGCCTCATCGTCCAGTCGCTCAACGCCCGCTCCGCACCCGCCGCCGCCGCTTTCGCCCTCCTCGGCCTCGCCCAGGCCGCGCTGCTCGTCCTGCTCTGCATGCGTGTGCTGCACCGCATGCTCGCCAACGGCATCGTCGCCACCAGCTCCCGCGAAACCGGCCGGGCCAGGGTCCGACCTTCCGGGTCTGACCCGGCCTTTCGGTTTGGCACACCCCTGCAACGCCGCGAACTGCGCCTGTTAAGCCGCGACCGCAACTTCCTCGTCCAAAGCCTGCTGCTGCCGGTGATCATCGTCGGCACGCAACTGCTCTTCAACGGCACCATCGACAAAGCCTCCGACCTTGGCGCCGATCCGCGCATGCTGTCCGTGCTGGCCTTCGCCATCGGCAGCTACGTCCTGCTGCTCTCCGCTTTCCAGACGCTGAATCGCGAAGGCCAGGCCCTGTGGCTGCTCTACACCTTCCCCCGCTCGCTGCAAGGCGTGCTGAAAGAAAAAGCCCAGCTCTGGGCCGTGCTGGCCACGGCCTATCCCCTGGCCATCTTCGGCATCGGTCTCGCCTTTGCCGCTAGGCTTGACGTCAATCTCATCTGCCAGATGATCCTCGTCCTCGCCAGCATTCCCATCTTCACCGTCATTGCCGTCTCGCTGGGCGTCTGGGCCAGCGACCCGCTGGCCGAAGAAGCCAGCCATCGCGTGCGGCCCACCTTCGCCTACGCCTACTTCGCGCTGTGCTCCTTCTATTCCTTCGCCCTGTACACGGATATATGGCACGTGAAGCTGGCCATCATCGTCCTCATCACGGCGCTCGCGCTATCGCTGTGGCAGAAAGCCTGCGACACCCTGCCCTATCTGCTGGACATCACCGCCTCGCCCCCGCCGCGCGTTTCGGCGGCGGACGGCATGATCGCCACCTTGCTCTTCTTCGTCCTGCAGGTACTCGCGCTCTTCATCATGCAGGGCCCCGGCCATTCGCCCGGCCTGGCCGAAATCACGATCGCCTTCGCCATCGGCGGCGGCGTCACCTGGCTGCTCGCGCGGCTGATCTACTGGCGCACGCGCGCCACCGGCGTGCCGGTCATCCTTCCCGCCAACTACGCCGCCGCCTTGATCAACGCGGTGCTCATGGCGGCCATCGCCGTCGCCACTTCCGCGCTCTACCTCTACGCCCTGCGCCGCCTCGGCATCACCCTGCCCGGCCTGCCGCGCACGCTGACGTGGATCCTGCCGCTGGCCATCCTCGCCGCGCCCTTGTTCGAGGAATTCATCTTCCGCGGCCTGATCTTCGGCGGCCTGCGCCGCTCCATGCCGCTAGCTGCCGCCATGGTCGCCAGCGCCGCCATCTTCGCCGTCGTCCACCCGCCCACCTCGATGCTGCCCGTCTTCATCCTCGGCCTTTGCACCGCCTGGGCCTACGAGCGCAGCAAATCCCTGCTCTCCCCCATGCTCACCCACGCCCTCTACAACGCCTCCATGCTCGCCTTGCAATACTAAAGTCGGGGTCAGCTCTGTCATTTGGACAGTCAGCGCTACCATTTGAGCTATCTCAATACGCGATTTCGGCCATTTTGGCGTATTGATCCAGGTCAAAGGAAGTGCGCTCGTGTCCAAATGACAGAGCTGACCCCGAATTCCATAAAAAAACGGCGGCCTGTTGCCAGGACCGCCGCAAAGGAAGACGCCATGGGATAGCGCCTATGAACTCTTTACTTTAGAGGTGGGCCGCAATCTGCGGCAGCAGTTGATCGAAAGTCCGTCCGGTACCGTTCTCGCCGATCGCGTGCATCTTCCACTGACCCTCATGGCGGTACAGCTTGGCCATGATTTGTGCCGAATGCGAGCCCTGCACCGACAGGTTGAAGCGCGCCACTTCGCGGCCGTCTTCAGCGTTGAGCAGGCGGCAGTAGGCGTTCTGCACCTGCTCGAAACTCTGGCCGGTGAAGCTGTTCACGGTGAACACGATGCTGTGCACATGCGACGGCACCTGGTCCAGCGACACGGAAATCACTTCGTCATCCCCGTCGCCGGCGCCCGTGCGGTTGTCACCGCTGTGGACGATGCTGCCATCCTTGCTTTTCAGCTGGCGGAAGTACACCACGTCCAGCGGACGGTGGCCTTCATCGAACAGCACGCACGATGCGTCCAGGTCGATTTCCGCGCTCTTCGAACCGAAGCCGAAGAAGCCCTTGGTCTTGGCCACGTCCCAGCCCAGGCCCATGGCCACGCGCTTGAGCCGGACACCCGCTTCCTTGTCGAGCGAGATTTTCTGGCCCTTCTGCAAATTAACACCCATATCAACCTCCTGTACGATTGCGCAGCAGCCAGCTCACGAAAGCATCGCGGTTGCGCGAACAAATCAACACCTTCCCCTGGCCGGAGAAGCGCAGCACCACGCCTTCGCCGCTGGTCACGCTGTTCACCAGGCTGCCCAGCAGGCCGCCACCGGATCGCGTTGCCACCGACAGCTCATAGCGCAGCCCCGAATCCCAGGCCACCACGTGCGCGTTGTCGATGACGATCTCCTTGCCCGGCTCCACATCCAGCTGCGACATGGAACCGAAGCCGCTCACCACCAGCTGGCCCTGGCCAGCCGTCTCGGTGATGAAGAAACCGCCGCTCTGGCCGAACAGTGCATTGCCCAGGCTCTGGGTGCGCACTTTCAGGTCCACGCCGCCGGTGGCCGCCACGAAGGCGCCGTCGCTGATCATGTACTGGCGTGGACCCACGTCGACCACCTGCATCGCACCCGGCAGGGTTGGCGACAGCAGGCAATCGCCGTCGCCGCGAGTGGCCTCGATGTGCTGCTGGAAGAAGGACTCGCCGTTGGCAAAGGTGCGCATCAGTGCGCTGCCCAGGCCACCGGTCATCTTGCCCTTCAGCTCCAGCGCCGACTCCATCATGACCATGGCGTTCGATTCGCAGTAAATCTTCTCGCCCTGCTTCATCGACACATGCAGGAAGGGATCAACGTCCCCGGTTACGGTAAAAGTGGTCATGGCTTATACGTTGACGCCGAACGAGGAAGCCAGGGCTCCCAGGCCGCCCTTGTAGCCCTGGCCAACGGCCTTGAACTTCCAGTCGGCGCCGTTGCGATAGACTTCGCCGAACACCATCGCCGTTTCCGTCGAGCTGTCCTCGGACAGGTCGTAGCGCGCGATCTCGCTGTTGTTGGCCGCGTTCACGCAGCGCACGAATGCGCGCTGCACCTGGCCGAAGTTCTGGCGGCGGGCCTCCGCTTCGTGGATGGTCACGCAGATGGCGATGCGCTCCACTTCCTGCGGCACGCGGCTCAGGTCAAAGCTGACGGTTTCATCGTCGCCCTCGCCGGCGCCGGTGCGGTTGTCGCCGCTGTGCGTGACCGAACCATCGGTCGACTTCAGGTTGTTGTAGAAGATGAAGTCCAGGTCGTTGCGCACCTTGCCGTCTACTTTCAGCAGGAAGGCGGAGCTGTCGATGTCGAAGGCTGCGCCGTCGGTCGCGCGCACATCCCAGCCCAGTCCCACCGTCAGTTTCGACAGGCCCGGGGCTTCTTTGCTCAGGTTGACGTTACCGCCTTTTT
>DASWYX010000198.1:0-4153 GCA_036404755.1 Pseudoduganella sp. | reverse complement strand
CGATCATCCAGCGGCCGAGCCGGCGCGGCGTCCTGCACGATGTCCTGCGGCGGATCGTCGGCGGACGTGGCATTACCGGCGCCGACGCTGGCGGCCAGTGCCAGCAGCGCTACGCAGGCGCGCCGGCGCGGCTCGAAACCGTTCCTCGATTTCTTCATGTCCTTCGCCACCATTTGAGGATTCCTCCAGCGATGTTTCCGGATGAGATGTTAAATTAAATATATCGAATACTTACAGTTAATGGCGCACAGGAACGATACGTCAGAACATCGGGCGTGGAATGCTCTTTCTTCCATTAGTAGGCGGGCTGGTAAGCTTTCATTTTTAACAGGTCGAACGAAATGATTTAAGCATATAAAAAAATAAAGCCCCGTCAGAAACGGGGCCTCAGCATCAGTTACAAACAGCAATTACGATTTCCGAAAGGAAACTCACTCCCACTCTATTATCTACAGCAGACCGAAGTCCTTGATTAAGCTCGAATTTCTGATCTGGTAGAGGGGTAATACCAACGCGGATACCATCAACAAAAAGGCATTAACCGCGCTGCTTTCTCATACATTCGCATGAATCATTTTACGTCGGTGTGGGAAAATTCGTTAGCGCCAAACACAGCTCAGTACCGAGACGGGCGCAATCCAATACCTGCATTGCGTCAGTGCCACACTGCCGCTGTTGGCCTGCGTCCGGATGATGCGACCGCGCTCAAGACATTTGGCCAGCAGGCATAAGCCGTCGCCGCAACACTGTTTGCAGAACAATTCAGCAAACAGCTGCAGGCAGCTTGAAACAAGAGCGTCCGCTATTCACAGTACCTCATGCCACTGCTGCCTGAGGAGGGGCGACGGCCATTTCCGCAAGCCGGCCATCTTCCAGCTTGAGGCAGCGATCGGCAAGGTGGAAGTACTGGTCGTCATGCGTGATCACCAACACCGCCTTGCCGCGCGCGCGCAGGTCAGGCAACAATTCAGTGTAAAACACGCGCTTGAACACCGGGTCCTGGTCGGCAGCCCATTCGTCGAACACATAGAATGGCCGGTCCTCCAGATAGGCCGTCAGAAGCGCCAGGCGCTTGCGCTGTCCTTGCGACAGGGCGGTGGTCGAGAAACGCCCGTCTTCAATGCGGACCTTGTGGGCCAGTTGCAAACGCATCAGGTACTGGCGGGCCAGGCCATCGGCGTCCGTGCCGTGGCCCAGCAAATCGTCGAACAGGTGGAAATCGGCAAAGACTGCAGAGAACATCTGGCGGTAGGCATCACGCCCGCTTTCGTCGACCGCCTTGCCGTTGACCTTGATCGTTCCGCCCTCCGGTGCGTACAGTCCGAGCAGCAGCTTGGCAAACGTGGTCTTGCCGCTGCCGTTGCCACCGACCAGAAACACCAACTCGCCCGGACGCAGCTGCAAGTCGAACGGCCCGAGCAGGAAGCTGCGGTCTTCCTGCTCGCGATGGTAGCGATGGCTGACGCCCTGCAGTTCCAGCAATTCGAACGCCGCTGGCGGCGGCGCGGCGCTATTTTCCACCGCGTCCTGTTGCAATTCGGCCTGCAGGCGTTCGATGCGTTCCAGCGCGATACGCGAACGGCTCAATTCCGGCAAGTTGGCAACCAAGCCTTCCAGCGGGCCGCGCATATACAACAGGACCAATGCATATCCACTGAGCACGTTCGCATCCACCGCGCCCACGAAAGGGGCGACAAACAGCACCAGTCCTACAAGCACAAAGAACAGCAGGGAGCCCCAGCTTTCCGCAATCAGCAACACCTGCATGCCGGCAACGAACTGGCGGCGCATATCGTCCAGCGTCGGCAGCAGCAGGCGGTCCAGGAAAGCCGTGCGCTTCGCAGCGTTGAGCTTGAGTTCCTTGGCGCCATCGGTCAGGGCGCGGAAGTGCTTTTGCAAATCGTCGCCGGATTGGCGCGAGCGCGCTAACGCCGCCAGCGCCCTGCCCTGTGCCAGGCGGAAGCTGGCGATCCCCAGGATCAGCAGGGCCAGCGTGGCCAGCAGCAGCGGCCATGCCAGCCACCCCATATACACCAGGCAGCCGGCGATGACCGCCAGGTTCATGCACAGCACCGGCATCCAGGCGAATACATCGGCAACGGTCGTCACGTCCTCGGTCAGCGCGGCGAGGACGCGGTGCTTGCCCACCTCCTCCATGCGGCGCAACGGCGCAGCCAGGATGCGGCGCGACAACTCGGACCGCATGCCAGCCAGCGTGCGTTGCGACAGCCGCACCAGCACCGATGCGGATAGGATGCGCGCCGCCAGCACCAACAGGCACAGGCTGAAAAAGCCCCAGGCCAGCCGTGCGCTGTTGTTGCCCAACTGGGACAGCGCCTCGTTGATCAGTGCCAACAGCGCGGCAATGGAAAAGCCGCTGACGGTGCTAGCCGCAATCGCCAACAGCGTCGCACGCCACGACGTCTTGAAAAGGATGCCGATGAAATTCATGCTTGCGTCAGAACTTGTGGGTGAAGCGCAGCGAAACGTTGCGCGGCGCGCCCTGGTTCACCGCGTTGGCGTTGGCGGCACTGTCCTCCACGTAGCGGCGGTCGCCCAGGTTGTTCACGAACAGGCTGAGCGTGCTGGCCGGGCTGAACGCATAGCGCACGCCCGCATCCCACACGCTATACGCAGGAATCACCAGCGTGTTGGCATCGTTGGCAAAGCGTTCGCCAAGATAGGTCACGCCCAGCGATGCGGACAGGCCGGGCAGCGCGGCGGCCAGGTCGTACTCGGCCCACAGGCGGCCGCTCTGCTTCGGTGCGTTACGCAGCTTCTTGCCGACCTTGGACGGGTCGGTGTCTTCGGTGAAGCGCGCATTCTGATGCGAGAAACTGGCGTGCAGGCGCACCTGCTTGGCAATGCGGCCCGCTGCCTCCAGCTCGACGCCGGTGGAGCGCTGCTTGGCGCCCTGCACCAGGCAGGAATTGTCGTCGGCATCGACGGCGCCACTCGGGTCTTCGGACAGGCCGTTGGAACGGGTCAGGTCGAAGGCCGAAACGGCCCACTGCACGCCGCCGAACGCGGTGCCCTTCACGCCTGCCTCGTACTGGGCGCCGCGCGACGGATCGTAGCTGCGGCCGCAGCCATTGGTGGCAATGTTCGAGTCCAGCGAACGGGTATAGCTGGCATACAGGTTCAGCTGCGGCATCAGGCGATACATCACTCCAGCGCTCGGACTGGTCTGGCCGGCGTCGTGCTGGCCGCGGAAATCCAGCAGGCTTTCGTGATAACTCTCTTTCAGCTTGTCGCGGCGCAGGCCGACCATCACGTCCCAGGCCCCGATGCTCATCTGGTCTTGCAGGTAGATGCCGGTATCGGTGGCGCGGGTATGGTCATCGAACAGCGGGGTCTTGCTGTAGGTCGCGTTGCCGCTCGGGACCGGGTTGAACAGATCGACCGGAGCCAGCACGGTGTTGCCGGTGGTGAGGTCGTCCACCTTGCGCTCCAGGCGGTCAACGCCGGCCAGCAACTTGTGCTTGACCGTGCCGGTGGCGAACTCGCCGAAAGTTTCCAGGCGCAGACTGTCGGAATCCGCATGGGTGAAGGCGGCGCGCGAAATGCGCGGCACCATGGTCGGCGCTGTGGCGCGGCGGTTCATATTGATGGTGAAGTTCATGTCCCGGTCGAAGCGGCTGCCGGAGTAGTCGGCGCGCAACTGCCATGCTTCGTTCAGGCGGTGGTTCAGGCGCAGCGCGCCGCTGGTGTTGCGCACGGAATTGGTGGCGTTGGTCTCGCCGAAGTAAGCGGCCGGGTCGATCTGCAATACCGATGCCAGGTTGCGCGAATCGGGCGCCGGCTGGCCGGGATCGCGCAGCGTTTCGTGGCGGTTATGTTCGATCATCACGTCCAGCATCGTGTCGTTGGACAGCGCGAAGGTAAAGGCGGGAGCGACAAACCAGGAATGGCCGTCGACGTGGTCGCGGAAACCGTCCAGGTGCTTGGCTTCCACGTTCAGGCGGTACAGGGCCTTGCCGCTCTCGCCGAGCTTGCCGGTCGAGTCGAAGCCGCCTTCGAGCTGGCCGAAGCGGTTGGCGTAGAGCGTCGCTTCGTTCCGGCTCACGGCCATCGGCTTCTTGGTGACGAAGTTGACCAGGCCGCCCGGTACCAGCTTGCCGTATTGCAGGGATGCCGGGCCGCGGATCACTTC
>DASWYX010000197.1:0-7600 GCA_036404755.1 Pseudoduganella sp. | reverse complement strand
TTTCTTTGGCGACGATTACCTGATCAAGGGCGTGGCGGGCGCCGTGCTGTGGTGCCTTCTCAGCGACCACGCGGCGCAGGGCCGCACCTGTTTCAGCAACCGCGAGCTGCGGCTCGATCCGCGCATCCGCCTGCCGGACATCAGCGACAACCTGGAAGCGCGCCTGGTATTGCTGGCGCGCCGCCTGTGCGAGCGCCGCGCCGGCGTCCAGATCGAAAAGACGGGACGCGGCCATTTCCGTCTCTGTGTGCGTCAGCCCTTGCAATTGCAGGAAGCGGGATAAGCCGCGTCAGGCTGCCAGCGCCTGCGGTGCATCCAGCGCCGCCTTCAGCTTGCGCACGTCGCGCTCGTCGAGCAGGCTGCAGGCAAAGGCGAGGAAGCCCTCGAACACCGGCGGCGGCATCCCGGCGCGCATCCCCATCAGCATGCCGGCACGCTCCTGCGGATTCAGCGCAGGCAGCATCCAGCGCATCGTGAACTGCATTTCTTCCGGTGGAATGCTGGACACGATGGCGTGGTGGATGCCTTCCAGTTCCTCGTCCGTATAGCAGGCCCACAGCACGGCGTTGTTTTCGGTTTCCTCCATATTCATGTGCACCAGGTTCTCCCCCACGAACACGGACAGTTGCAGCTGCAGGTGATAGAGCTGGGCCGCGCGCTTCGCCCCGCTGGCCTGCTCCACGTGGTCGCACAGCGCGTTCAGCTTGTCGGTGGCCCAGTCGTGGTGATCGTGGTCGCCTTCCGTCACTTGCGCCGAGCCGGGACGGCGCGCATTCATCGCAGGGTGGTCGTGTTTCGCTTCGTGTTGCAGGTGCTTGCGCAGGAAGGCCAGCAGCTCGCGCACCTGGCGCAGGCCGCCGGACATGTCCTCGGCATCTTCCGCATCGATGCGCGAGGTGCGCTGCACGGTATCGTTCATGTAGGCGCGCAGTGCTTTGTGAATGCCGCTGTACAGGTTCAGACGGCTGATTTGTTGTTCGCTCATTTCTAATCCTCTTTCATGATCCCTGGGCGAAATGCCCGAACAGAATGGTAGTCAGAGGGCGCTTGCCGCGTTCTTAAAAAACGGCTCAGAAAACCTTAAATACTTCTTAACTGGCTGGTGGGAATTAGCTAATTCCACGGGGCCACATATTGTTATCTGAATTGCTTCGTTCCCTGTGGTGCCGCCCCGGCCCTAAGATAAAAATCTCCAAAACTCACAGGAGCAAACAATGCACCGCGTCTTTGCAGTCTGCACGCTGTTGGCCATGACTGGCGCCGCTGCAGCGCCCAGCGTTTATCCAACCGGCGTTACGCACTACGATCCCGGGCGCGCATGGAACGGCTATGTGCTGTTCAGTGGGCAGGACAAGAAGACACACCTGATCGACATGAACGGCAATGAAGTGCGCCAGTGGCCGCACGAAGGCTTCCCGCCGCTGCTGGTCGACCCCGCGCTGGCGGGTGGAAAGCGCGGCAACATCCTGCTGCAGCTGTCGAATGCGGCCGGCGCGCCGGCCGGCAACGGGCTGGGTAACAAGAGCATCGGTGAGCTGGACTGGAACGGCAAGGTGCTGTGGCAGTGGGGAGTGGGTGGCGATGCCTATGCGTCGGCCTCGGTGCAGGGCGCCGGCGCACCCGGCGGCGCGGCGAAACAGCATCACGACTGGCGCCGCCTGCCCAATGGCAATACGCTCGTGCTGGCCAACCTGGTGCATGCAGTGAAGGGCTTCAGTGCGGCGCAGATGCTGGATGACGTGATCTACGAGGTCACGCCTTCCGGTGCGATTGCCTGGCAGTGGGTGGCTTCCGAACACCTGAACGAACTCGGTTTCTCGCCCGCGTCGCTCAAGCTGGTGCAGTCGGCCACTCCGCGCAACGGGGTGCAGGCCGTGGACTGGCTGCACATCAACAATATGGCGACACTGGGCGCGAACAAATGGCACGCCAAGGGCGATGCGCGCTTCCATCCGGATAACGTCATCATTTCCTCGCGCGAGGCCAACCTGCTGGCCATCATCGACCGCAAGAGCGGCAAGGTGGTGTGGACGCTGGGCCCCGACTATGCGCCGATCGCTGGCGCCAAAGTGCCGCGCGCCGTGGACCAGATCATCGGCCCGCACGACGCGCACCTGATCGCGGAAGGCTTGCCGGGTGCGGGCAATCTGCTGGTGTTCGATAACCAGGGCGAGGCGGGATACCCGCATGTGTCGCCCGGCATCTTCCCCCATTCGCGCGTGCTGGAAATCGATCCGGTGTCGAAGCAGATCGTGTGGCAGTACACGGCGGCCAACTCGGCACGGCCGGTGTGGAGTTTCTACAGTGCCTTCATCAGCAGCGCGCGCCGCCTGCCGAACGGGAACACCCTGGTCGATGAAGGCATGAACGGACGCTTCTTCCAGGTGACGCCGGCCGGCGACATCGTCTGGGAATACGTCAGTCCTTATTTCGGTTCCTCCCCAGTGGGCGGAGGAGGCAGCCCGGTGCAGACCAACTGGGTCTATCGCGCGCTGCCGGTTCCCTACAACTGGGTGCCGCCTGAAACACCACGCTCGGAAAAGCCCGTGGCCGCGCACAACGCAGCTCCGGCGCACCTCGTCGCCAAACCCTGAGACGACCATCTCCGTTTGATTTTTGCAGCGCCCGGCAAGAGGGCAGGGCGCTGCATCGCCAAGAAAAATATTAGTTAGGGGAATTCAGTGTTCAAGCTTACCGCAATTGCAGTTGCCGTCCTGGCCGTGGCCTCCGCCAACGCCAGCACCGGCAGTACGTCCACCGCGCCGGAAGCGCCCAGTGCGCCCGACGCATCCGGCGCCAGCGCCGCATCTGCCGCATCCGGTGCATCCGCCGCCGTCAGTGCCGATGGCGCGGACGGCGATGCCGCCTTTGCCGGCGCCGTTCAAACGGTGCTGGTCACCACCCGCCGCCGCGTCGAGAGCTCGCAGAACGTGCCGACGCCGATGACCGTCCTCGGCGAAGACCTGCTGGACGGCAGCCGCACCTACCGGGTGCAGGACCTGCAGCAGCTGCTGCCCAGCACCACCATCAACTACGTCCATGCCCGCCAGATGAGTTTTGCCGTGCGTGGCCTGGGCAACAACCCCGCCAGCGATGGCCTGGAGGGCAGCGTCGGCGTATACCTGGACAACGTCTACTTGGCCCGCCCCGGCATGGCAGCATTCGATGCGCTGGACATTCAGCAGCTGGAACTGCTGCGCGGCCCCCAGGGCACGCTGTTCGGCAAGAACACCACGGCCGGCGTGCTGAATATCGCGACGAAGAAGCCGACCTTCACGCCGCAGCGCAGCGTGGAAGTCTCCGGCGGCGAGTACGGCTACAAGCAGGCCAAGGCCATCCTGTCCGGGCCTCTCAGCGACGTGCTGGCCGGCCGACTGTCGGTCTACAAGACCAACGACGACGGCTATATCACCAACCGCTATAACGGCCGCAAGGTGCAGGGCGGCGATCGCCAGGGCGTGCGCGGCCAGCTGCTGTACGAACAGGGACGCGACTTCAGCCTGCGCGTGATCGCCGATTACAACCAGGAGGATTCCAATAACGGCACGCTGATCTTCTACAACGCAGGCCCGAGCGGCAAGGTGCTGGCGCAGGCGAAACTGGTCGGTGGCACGCCGGTGCTGGACCCCAACGAGCGCGCCGTGAACCTGGATACCGGCTCGCGCGTCAACGTGCACCAGGGCGGCATCTCCGCCGAAGCCAACTGGACGACCGCCGACGACAGCCGCCTGACTTCCGTGACTGCGTGGCGCCGCTGGAACTTCATTCCGCGCAACGACGATGGCCTGAACGTGCCGGTCACGCTGACGGCCGGTGCGTCCGCCAACCACAAGCAATTCTCGCAGGAGCTGCGCTGGGCCACGCCGTCCGGCAAGCCGCTGGAGTCGGTGTTCGGTGCGTATTACTACTACCAGGAGCTGTCCAACAATTCCTTTACCGTCAATGGTCCGCTGGCCGACCTGTATAACGGCACGCCGGCCGGCGCCTGGGCCAACGTGGCAAGCGACGCGCCTTCCACGCTGCGCGTCAACAGTTACGCGCTGTTCGGGCAATCGACCTGGCACGCCAATGACCGGCTGGACCTGACGGCGGGCCTGCGCGCCAGCTATGAGGACAAGGCAGCCCGCGTCACGCGCAACGCCCCAACCGGTGGCGCCACCGTCAGCGGTGCGGCCCTGGCCTCGCGCAATGGCCGCTACGGCGTGTACGACTCCGGTCCGCTGGGCCTGGACCAGTTCAGCCCTACCGGCCTGCTGAGCGCCGGCTACAAGCTGGCGCCGGACGTGCTGCTCTACACCAGCCTGTCGCACGGCGAAAAGTCCGGCGGCATCAACCTGTCGGTGCCGGGCGCTGCCGGCGCCGCTTCGCTGCGCGTGGGCACCGAGCGTTCGAATGCCTTCGAGCTGGGCGTGAAAAGCACGCTGCTGGACAACCGCCTGCAGTTGAACGGCAACCTGTTCGCCACCGTGGTGCACGGCTACCAGAGCAATGCCTATGATCCGGTCAGCCGCACTTCCTACCTGACCAACGCGGGCGACGTACGTACGCGCGGCGCGGAAGTCGAAGCCATCGCCACGCCGCTGCGCGGCCTGACGCTGCGCGCCAACGGGTCCTTCAACGACGCGAGCTATCTGAAATACAGCAATGCGCCATGCCCGCCGGAGATCAATGCCACGTTCTGCGACCTGTCCGGGCGCAACGCGCTGGTCAACGCGCCGCGCTGGATCGGCAACCTGAGCGCACAATATGCGCATCTGGTGCGCGACGGCCTGCAGGTCTACTACAACGCCAACTATGCCTATCGCGGCGAATCCTTCGGCACGCTGGACGCTTCGCGGTATTCGAAGATCCCGGCCTACAGCGTGACCAATGCGTCGATCGGCGTGCGCAGCACGAATGGCGTGGCCTGGGATGTATCGCTGTGGGTGAAGAATGCCTTCGACCGCCAGTACTACACCAGCCTGTGGAACGCGGCCTTCGGCTCCTATAACGCCGTGATCGGCACGCCGCGTACCGTCGGCGTGACGGCGCGCTACGAATTCTGAGAGGGACAACATGAACAAACTTCGACGCGCCGTGCTTGGCGCGCTTTCCACCCTGGCGCTGGCGCCCGGCGCGGTCCTCGCCCGCAAGGCGGCCGAACGTCGCAACGGCCAGCCGAACATCGTGTTCATCCTGGCCGACGACCTGGGCTGGGGCGACCTGAGCGTCTATGGGCAAACAGATTTCCGCACGCCGGTGCTGGACAAGCTGGCCGCCCAGGGACTGCGCCTGACCCAGGCCTATTCCAATTCGGCCGTGTGCTCGGCCACCCGTTTCGGCCTGATCACCGGCCGCTACCAGTACCGGTTGCGTGGCGGCCTGGAAGAGCCGATTGCCGGCGCCTCGGACACCATTGGCCTGCCGCCCGAACATCCGACTCTGCCATCGCTGCTGAAGCAGGCCGGCTACCGCACGGCGCTGATCGGCAAGTGGCACCTCGGCTACCTGCCTGTCTTCGGCCCTCTGAAGAGCGGCTACGACAGCTTCTACGGCAACTACGGCGGCGCCATCGACTATTTCACGCACAAGCCGGGCGTGGGCCCCGAAGTGAAGGAAGACCTGTACGAAGGCGAAGTGCCGGTGCACGAGGTTGGCTATTACACCGACCTGCTGGGCGACCGGGCGGCGGAGTTCGTGCGCAAGCAGGACAGCTCGCAGCCTTTCTTCCTGTCGCTGCACTACACGGCGCCGCACTGGCCCTGGGAGGGGCCGAAAGACGAAGCGGTATCGAAGGAGATCGGCAATATCTTCCATTACGACGGCGGCAACCTGGCAACCTACGGCAAAATGGTGACGGCGCTGGATGCGTCCGTCGGCCGTGTGCTGCAGGCGCTGGAGCAGCGCGGGCTGGCCGAGAACACGATCGTGATCTTCACCAGCGATAACGGCGGCGAGCGCTTTTCGCGCACCTGGCCATTCAGCGGCCAGAAGACCGAGCTGCTGGAAGGCGGCATTCGCGTGCCGGGCATCGTGCGCTGGCCGCGCCGCATCAAGCCGGGACAGGTCAGCAATCAGGTGGCGATCAGCATGGACTGGCTGCCGACGCTGTTGTCGGCGGCGGGCACGGCGCCCGATCCGGCCTATCCACCGGACGGCCAGAACCTGCTGCCCGTGCTGACGGGCGAACAGGCGCCGGTCGAACGCACGCTGTTCTGGCGCTACAAGGCCAATGCGCAGCGCGCGGTGCGGGCGGGAGACTGGAAATACCTGAAGCTGAATAATCAGGAATTCCTGTTCAACGTGGCGGCCGACCAGCGCGAACGCGCCAACCTGGCCTTGCGCCATCCCGGCAAGCTGGCGGAGCTGAAACAGCAATGGGAAAGCTGGAATGAGGCGATGCTGCCGATCACGGCGGACGTGCGCACCCACGGCGTCAACGGCAAGGTGCAGGCGGACAAGTACAGCCCGCAAGCGAACGACTAAGGCTCGCGCCGGCGCGCGCGCAGCGTGGCGCCGTCCGCTCCGAAAAGCAATACCTGTTCCGCCATCTGGGGGCGCTTGTCCGGCCCCGGCGGCAGCTTGCGCGCGGGCGGCCATTCGTAAAGCCAGACTTCGTAGCCTTTGTTAAAGTGCAGCTGCTTGAGCGGCGGGCCCAGCGCCGCGCGCGCTTCCTCGCGGCTGGACGGCGCCGCGTCCGGCTGCGGTGGATCGTCCATGTATTCAAAGCTGAGCAGCGTATCGTCGGGCCAGCTGCGGTCCCAGATCGGGGCGTAGTAGCTGCGGTCCAGCAACACCTGGCAATCGCAATAGGGCAGCTCCGAAGCGGGCGGCCCGCCGCCGGCATAAGTCATACGGAAGGGCAGTATCTCGCGGCGCTCGCCATGCTGGGCCGTGACGGAAAACACAGGGCGTTCGGTGAAGTAAAGGTAGTTGCCTTCAGGATCAGCACATATACGCCCGGCATCGGTCAGCAGATCGCCCAGCCAGCGGAACAGCTGGGAATTATTGGACACCAGCCCGGCCTCGATACCCACCAGGCATTCCAGCCGCAAGTCACCCAGCCGGCGCATGCCCTCGGGCACGCCGGGGCTGCGTACTTCCGCGCGCCACGTCATTGAACTGGTCTTGCGGTTGGCAATCAGCGCGGCATCTTCGCGCAGCAGCACTTCATTGCGCGCCAGCGTAAAACTATTGTCCTGTGCAATCGGGACAGGCATGCTGGTCGTGTCCCCGACCACTTTCAATTCGATCCCTTGCATATCGACCGAGGGCGTGCGCGGCAGCAGGCGGAAGCGCAACGTGGCGCCCGGCGCCAGGCCGCGATCGCGTTCGAAACGCGCGATGCCATTAAGCATTGTGCGATAGGATTTATCGACCGGATCTCGCGTACTGCGCACGACGACACTCGGCGCAGCCGGCTCCTGGGCCGGGGTGGCGCCGCACGCCAGCAACAGGCTGGCAGCCAGCAGGCATGCTTTGGTCCCCATTGGCAAATTGTGTCACACCCGTAAAAACTACGCGCTACAATAAAATAATGTTAAAAGAAACTCCGCCAAGCGAAAGCCTGCCGACCCGCTATGAGCTGCTGGTGGAGAGCATCAGTGACTATGCGATCTAT
>DASWYX010000196.1:0-9181 GCA_036404755.1 Pseudoduganella sp. | reverse complement strand
GCCATGATCTCGCGCGCTTCTTCCGCGACGAAGAAGAAGAAGTTCACGACGTGCTCGGGCTTGCCCTGGAATTGCTTGCGCAGCGCCGGATCCTGCGTGGCCACGCCCACCGGGCAGGTGTTCAGGTGGCACTTACGCATCATGATGCAGCCTTCGACCACCAGCGGTGCGGTGGCGAAGCCGATTTCGTCGGCGCCCAGCATCGCGGCAACCACCACGTCGCGGCCGGTACGCATCTGGCCGTCGGCCTGCACCCGGACGCGGCCACGCAGGCCGTTCAGCACCAGGGTCTGCTGGGTTTCAGCCAGGCCCAGTTCCCACGGGGTGCCAGCGTGCTTGACCGAGGACAGCGGCGATGCGCCAGTGCCGCCGTCATGGCCGGCCACCACGATGTGGTCAGCCTTGGCCTTCGACACACCGGCCGCCACCGTGCCGATACCCACTTCGGACACCAGCTTGACCGAGATCGAGGCGCGCGGATTGACGTTCTTCAGGTCGTGGATCAGCTGCGCCAGATCTTCGATCGAGTAAATGTCGTGGTGCGGCGGCGGCGAGATCAGGCCCACGCCCGGCACCGAGAAGCGCAGCTTGGCGATGTATTCGGACACCTTGTGGCCCGGCAGCTGGCCGCCTTCGCCCGGCTTGGCGCCCTGCGCCATCTTGATCTGGATCTGGTCGGCGGAATTCAGGTATTCCGCGGTCACGCCGAAGCGGCCGGACGCCACCTGCTTGATGCGCGAACGCAGCGAGTCGCCTTCCTGCAGCGGGATGTCAGCCAGCACCTGGTCCTTGCCCAGCACGGAGGCCATGCTGGAACCGACCTTGATCGGAATGCCTTTCAGTTCATTCGAGTAGCGCAGCGTGTCTTCGCCGCCTTCACCGGTATTCGACTTGCCGCCGATACGGTTCATGGCCACGGCCAGGGTGGCGTGCGCTTCGGTCGAGATCGAGCCCAGCGACATCGCGCCGGTGGCGAAACGCTTGACGATTTCCTTGGCCGGCTCCACTTCATCCAGCGGGATGGCCTTGGACGGATCGATCTTGAACTCGAACAGGCCGCGCAGCGTCAGGTGGCGCTTGCTCTGGTCGTTGATGATCTGGGCGTACTCTTTATAGGTCGAGTAATTGTTGGCGCGGGTCGAGTGCTGCAGCTTGGCGATCGCGTCCGGCGTCCACAGGTGGTCTTCGCCGCGCACGCGGAAGGCGTATTCGCCGCCGGCGTCCAGCTGCTCGGCCAGCACAGGGTCGTTGCCGAATGCCAGGTTGTGCAGGCGCAGGCCTTCCTCGGCCACTTCGAACAGGCCGATGCCTTCCACGTTGGAGGCGGTGCCGCGGAAGTACTTGTCGACCAGGGACTTGTTCAGGCCCACGGCTTCGAAGATCTGCGCGCCGCAGTAGGACATGTAGGTCGAAATGCCCATCTTGGACATCACCTTCATCAAGCCCTTACCGATGGCCTTGGTATAGTTGTAGATCGCCTGTTCCGGCGACAGGTCGCCCGGCATGCCGTGCGCCAGCTCGGCCAGGGTTTCCATCGCCAGGTAGGGGTGGACGGCTTCCGCGCCGTAGCCCGCCAGCAGGGCGAAGTGGTGGGTTTCGCGGGCCGAGCCGGTTTCCACCACCAGGCCGGTGGAGGCGCGCAGGCCCTTGCTCACCAGGTGCTGGTGGATGCTCGAGGTCGCCAGCAGGGCCGGGATCGCGACGCGGTCCGGACCCACCGAGCGGTCGGACACGATCAGGATGTTGTGGCCGGATTTCACCGCGTCCACGGCTTCCGCGCACAGCGAGGCCAGCGAGGCTTCCACGCCTTCCTTGCCCCAGGCGTGCGGATAGCAGATGCTCAGTTCATAGGACTTGAACTTGCCGCCGGTCACCTGGCTGATATTGCGCAGGCGGGCCATGTCCTCGAAGCCCAGCACCGGCTGCGCCACTTCCAGACGCATCGGCGGGTTGACGTTGTTGGTATCCAGCAGGTTCGGTTTCGGGCCGATGAAGGACACCAGCGACATCACCATCGCTTCGCGGATCGGGTCGATCGGCGGGTTGGTCACCTGGGCGAACAGCTGCTTGAAGTAGGAATAAAGTGGTTTCAGCTTGTTGGACATGACGGCCAGCGGCGAGTCGTTGCCCATCGAGCCCACGGCTTCCTCGCCGGCGGCCGCCATCGGCGCCATCAGGAAGCGCAGGTCTTCCTGGGTATAGCCGAACGCTTGCTGGCGGTCCAGCAAGGTGGTGGCCGGCTTCTCGCCGGTGGCCGGGCCGTACTTGGCGACATTGGTCGGCAGCTGGGATTCGCTCAGTTTCAGCTCGCCCAGCTTGATGCGCACGGCATTGATCCATGCCTTGTAGGGCTTGGCGTTGGCGTAGGTATCCTTCAGTTCCTTGTCGTCGATGATGCGGCCCGCTTCCAGGTCGATCAGGAACATCTTGCCCGGCTGCAGGCGCCATTTCTGGATGATCTTGGATTCCGGAATCGGCAGCACGCCGGATTCGGACGCCATCACCACCAGGTCGTCATCGGTCACGATGTAGCGGGCCGGGCGCAGGCCGTTGCGGTCCAGCGTGCCGCCGATGTAGCGGCCGTCGGTGAAGGCCATGGCGGCCGGGCCGTCCCACGGTTCCATCATCGACGCATAGTATTCGTAGAAGGCCTTGCGGTTGTCGTCCATCAGCGTGTGGTTTTCCCACGCTTCCGGAATCATCATCATCATGGCCTGGGCCAGCGGGTAGCCTGCCATCAGCAGCAGTTCCAGCGCGTTGTCGAAGCAGGCGGTGTCGGACTGGCCTTCATAAATCAGCGGGAACAGCTTCTGCAGGTCGTCGCCCAGCACGGCGGACTTCATCACGCCTTCGCGGGCGCGCATCCAGTTGAAGTTGCCCTTCACGGTGTTGATCTCGCCGTTGTGCGCGATCAGGCGGTAAGGGTGGGCCAGCGGCCATTCAGGGAAGGTATTGGTCGAGAAACGCTGGTGCACCAGCGCCAGCGCCGAGATGCAGCGCGGGTCCTGCAGGTCGCGGTAGTACACGCCCACCTGGTCGGCCAGCAGCAGGCCCTTGTACACCACGGTACGGGCGGACATCGACGGGACGAAGAATTCCTTGCCGTGCAGCAGCTTCAGCGCCTGGATCGCATGGCCGGACGATTTGCGGATCACATAGAGTTTGCGTTCCAGCGCGTCGGTCACCATGATGTCCGGGCCGCGGCCGATGAAGATCTGGCGGATCACCGGCTCTTTTTCGCGCACGCGCGGCGACATCGGCATTTCGCAGTCGACCGGCACATTCCGCCAGCCCAGCACGACTTGGCCTTCGATGCGCACGGTGCGCTCGATTTCCTGTTCGCAAGCGATACGGGAAGCGTGTTCCTTGGGCAGGAAAACCATGCCAACGCCGTATTCGCCGGGCGGCGGCAGCTCCACGCCCTGTTTTGCCATTTCATCGCGGTAGAACTGGTCCGGAATCTGGATCAGGATGCCGGCGCCGTCGCCCATCAGCTTATCGGCGCCCACGGCGCCCCTGTGGTCGAGGTTTTTCAGGATCAGCAGACCCTGTTCGACGATCGAATGACTCTTCTTGCCCTTGATGTGGGCGACAAAACCGACGCCACAAGCATCATGTTCGTTGGCTGGGTCGTACAAACCTTGCGCGTTCATGCAGTTCTCCGCTGAATTCTTAATCAGGAGGAACCAGAGTACTGCGATGCACAAAAAAACTCAACAGAAATAAAAGGGGTCGGAGTCGAATTAAAACCGCGTCAGTCGCTGAGAAAATTAATTGGGGACACAGTCACGCCTCCGCCTTGGCTTTGAACGGCCGGCCGCGTTTTGCGGGCAATACCTGGCGTTTCATCCGGTTCTGCAGCTCGGTTTTATACTTGTCCGACCCCAGCGGCCAGCCCTTCAGCACCGCCGCCTCGATGGTGCGCACCGCCGTGCTGCCCAGCCCGCGCCCGGAAAGTTCGATATAGGCCGCCTCGCGCTGGAACGGCGTATTGCCCAGCGCCCAGTACAGCGGATGGTCGGTCACCGCTCCGTCCGGCCGGATGCCGGCGTGGTGGGGATAGCTGGACCAGGGGTAATCGGCCGGACTGCCGGCCAGGCCCAGGCGCACGGCGGCCGATTCGATGTACTGGCTGCAGGACATCAGGAAATGCTCCGCGTCCACCACCGAAGTCTTGTACCGCCCTTGCCACAAGGTCCCGGCGCGGGCGTATTTCTGGTTGTAATAGGGCACGTAATAGCGGCCGATCCACTGCATCATGCCGCCCAGGCCTTCCAGGTCGGACGGCGTGGCCAGCAGATGCAGCTCGCCCGGCAGCAGCGTGTAGGCGTGGACGGCGACCTTGTACTGGCGCGCGGCGCTGCGCAGCCAGCCGAGGAAGGCTTCGTAATCCTCGGCGTCGCAGAAGATGGCGAGGCCGTTCAGGCCGCGCTGGATGACGTAATGGGGCTGGTGGGGGACGATGAGACGGGGCAGGCGGGCCATATCGGGAGGCGGGAATGAGCAAAAGGCCCATTCTAGCGCGGCATGATGCACTCCGTCCCCAATTAAATAAAAAAGCGCCTTGTGGCGCTTTGCTCTGTCCCTATTTAGGAGAGATTGAAGCTGGCGGACAGGCTGTAGCCCTCGCCGTAGGCGCTGCGCAGGGGCAGATCCTGGCCCAGGCCGCTGCGCGCCTTCTTGCGCAGGCGGTAGACCAGCATGTCCACGCGGCGGCCGGCATCCGGATCGTCGCCGCCGATGCCCGCCACGATCACCTGGCGCGGCACGGGACGGGTATTGATGGTCAGCAGGTGCAGGAAATTGCACTCTTTCTCGGTCAGCGTGATGGCCTGGCCCTGCAGCTCCAGCTGGCGGGCGGCGACCTTCAGTGTCCACTTGCTCGGCACCGGGATGGCTTCCTGCGGACCCACGCGGCGGTTCAGCGCCTCGATGTGGGCCGCCAGCTCGGGGAATTTGATCGGCTTGGTCAGGTAATGGTCGGCGCCCAGGCGCAGGCCGAGGATGCGGCTGTCGAAGGCGACACGGCCGGTCAGCACCAGCAGGCCGATCTGCGGATACAGCTGGCGCATGCGCGGAATCACGTCAAAGCCATCCTCGTCGGGCAAGCCGAGGTCGAGGATGACGACGCCGATCGTACCTTGGGCCAGGGCGGACCACATTTCCTGGGCGTTGTTGGTGGACTGGACACCGTGACCGAGCTCGGTCAGGAATTCCGCCATTTCCTCGGCGTACTCCAGGTTGTCTTCCACGATCAGTATTTGCGTCATTGATGCGCCATTATTCAGTTAGCAGCTAGCCGGGGGCTGGGGCTTGCGTTAAAGAATTATCACGGGTGATTAACTGCAGCGCAAGACTTATGCAGCGATCGGCAGCCAAATCCGGAATTTCTTGCCGCTTTCAGGCAAATTTTCCACCGTCAGCGTGCCGCCATGGACTTCGACCACTGCTTTTGCCATATACAAACCGAGACCGGAGCCCGGTTGGCCGGCGGAGGCGCTGCCGCGGAACCCCTTTTCGAACAGCCGGGGTATCTCATCCTCGGGGATGGGGGCACCGCGATCGGTTACCTGAAACTCTACGCCGCCTTCCACTGCCTTGCTAGCCTTTAATTCTATAGCAATGTTGTCATTAGTGTATTTAATCGCGTTATCGAGGAGGATATCGAGGCAAAGCCGCATTCCCTGGGGGTCGCAACGCAACCATTGGGGCAGGTTTATGACTTGCACCGTGATATTGGCGCGCCGCGAGCGGGCCCCTTCCGCCGCCGTTTCCAGCAGGGCCTCGGGCGAAATCTCATCCGCCTGGCGCTTGCGGCCGATGCTGGCCAGGCGTTCGGGCGACAGGTACTCGTCCAGCAATTCCAGCAAACGGTCGACGGCGGTCTGGATCTTGCGGTAGCGCTTTTTCGTGGCCTCGTCCGCATTGCCCGACGTCATTTCCAGGCGCTGGACGGCGCCATCGATGGTCGACAGCGGCGTGCGGAACTCATGCGACACCATGGAGGCGAACTTCTTCTGCTGTTTTTCGCGCTCGACCCGCTCGCGCACATCGCGCACGGTGCCGACTAGGCGCAAGGCGCCGCTGGCCGGGTCCGGCACCAGCGTCGATTCGATTTCGACGGGGATCAGTATGCCGTCCAGCCCTTCGAACTCGGCATCTCGCACCCGGCGGCGCTGCGTGCTGTCGCCGGAAGTGAACGCTTCCAGACGCGCCGGCAGTTCGGCCAGCAGGCTGGCGGCAACCTGCTGCGCGCGCTCGCGGTCATAGCCGAAGACGCGCTCGGCGGCCTGGCTCACGTAGAGCAGCTTGCCGCTGTCGCAATCGAGCATCCAGTGCACATCGCTACTGTGCTCGAGTATCTGGCGGTAGTCCTCGGCGCTCAGCATGTCAGTCCTGCAGGGGCGCGAAGATTTGCTGCAAGTCTTCCTGGGTCAGCGCCATCTTCTGCGATTCGCCTTCGGCCATCACCGATTGCGCCAGGTCCGATTTCTTTTGCTGCAGCAGCTGGATCTTCTCTTCCAGCGTCCCCTTGGCGATCAGCTTGTAGACGAAGACGGGCTTGTCCTGCCCGATGCGCCAGGCGCGGTCCGTGGCCTGGTTCTCGGCGGCCGGGTTCCACCACGGGTCGTAGTGGATCACGGTGTCGGCGGCGGTCAGGTTCAGGCCCACGCCGCCGGCCTTCAGGCTGATCAGGAAGATCGGCACGGCCCCCTGCTGGAACGCCGCCACCTGGGCGCCGCGGTCGCGCGTTTCGCCGGTCAGGATGGCATACGGGATATCGCGCGCTTCCAGCTCTTCCTCGATCAGTTCCAGCATCGACGTGAACTGGGAGAACACGAGGATCTTGCGCTTTTCTTCCAGCAAGTCCTCGATCATCTGCATCAGGTCGATCAGCTTGGCCGAACCGGCGGACATCGCCTTCTTGGTCGACTTCACCAGGCGCGGATCGCAGCAAACCTGGCGCAGCTTGAGCAGCGCTTCCAGGATGACAATCTGGCTGCGCGCCACGCCCTTGCGGTCGATTTCCTCGCGCACTTTCTGGTCCATGGCCAGGCGCACTGTTTCGTATAGGTCGCGCTGGGCGCCGGACAGCTCCACCTTGCGCACCATTTCCGTCTTCGGCGGCAGTTCCTTGGCCACGCTGTCCTTGGTACGGCGCAGCAGGAAAGGCTTGATGCGGCGGTTCAGCAAGGTGCGGCGCTGCGGATCGTCCTGGCGCTCGATCGGATGGCGGAATTGCGAGTTGAAGTTCTTCTCGTCGCCCAGCAGGCCCGGCAGCAGGAAGTGGAACTGCGACCACAACTCGCCCAGGTGGTTTTCCAGCGGCGTGCCGGACAGGCACAGGCGGTGCTTCGCCTTCAGCAGGCCGGCGCTCTGGGCCGCCTTGGAGCGGGTGTTCTTGATGTAGTGCGACTCGTCCAGGATGACCAGGTGGAAATCGTGCTCGCGCAGCTTTTCCTCGTCGCGCGGCAGCAGCGCATAGGTGGTCAGCACCAGGTCCGCCTGCGGAATCTGGTCGAACAGCTCGGCGCGGTCCTTGCCCTGCAGCAGGAGCACCTTCAGGCCGGGTGCAAAGCGGGCCGCCTCGTCCTGCCAGTTGTTCATCAGGCTGGTCGGCGCGATGACGAGGGCCGGATGGTTCAGGCGGCCCGATTCCTTTTCCACCAGGATATGGGCCAGCGTCTGCACCGTCTTGCCCAGGCCCATATCGTCGGCCAGGATGCCGGCGAAGCCGTACTCGCGCAGGAACTGCATCCAGCTCAAGCCATCGGTCTGGTAATCGCGCAGCGTGGCCTGCAAGCCGGCCGGCGTGGCCACCCGCTTCACGGACGAGAACTGATTCAGTCGCCGCCCCATCTCGCGCAGCTCTTCGCCGCCGCTCCAGACGAAATCGACATTGCGGGCCAGCTCGTCCAGGCGCGCCGCATCCAGCGAGGACATGCGCACCGAATGGCGGATCTTTTCGCTGAAGTACAGCTCGCCGATGGTCGACAGGATAGGCCGCACGCGGTTCCACGGCAGCGCCACCCGGGTGCCGTCCGACAGCGTGGCCAGCATGCGGTCTTCGTCGCCATGGGCGGCCAGCGCCTTCTGGCTGAAATCGTTGGGGAAGGCGCGGATCATCTGCAGCAGCACGGGCAGCAGGGGCACGCGCTCGCCGTTGACGGTGATGCCCAGTTCCAGCTCGAACCAGGCATTGCCGCCGTCCTTCTCTTCTTCCACCTCGGCATACCAGTCGTCCACCGCGGTCACGTCGTAGCGGTACTTGGCGGACTTCTCGACCTGCCAGCCGGCGGCCAGCAATTCCTCGATGCCGGTATCGGCAAAGCGGATCCAGTCGGCCTGGCTGGCCAGCAGCAGGCCGCCGCGCACGCTGGACAGCGGCAGTGCGGTCGGCTTCTTGAAGCCAAGCTGGGTCAGGGTTTCCAGCGCCGCCGCTTCAGCCGCTTCATCACGCTGGATGATCTCGGTCACTTCGCCGCGCTGGCGCACCACCCGCTGCGACGGGTCGAAAGATACGCGCTCGCCGTCATAGTCATAGGACAGCACCGCGTAATCGTTCCAGCGCTGCAGGCTGCCTTCGGCCAGCTGGGCCGAATCCAGTACCAGGATGGGGCGCGGCTTGACGTCGGTGCGCAGGCGCTGGGGCAGCGGCTGCGGCAGCGGCATCAGCTGCTGCAGGCCGTGGGCCAGCAGCAGTTGCGACACGCGCATCTTGTCGTTTGGCATCAATAGTGGCGCCTGCGCAACAAGCGCCTGCAGGTCGGCCAGTGGAATCGTGGCGCCGCCCTGGTTCAGGTGCAGCACGCCACAGGACAGGTTATCGATGTACCACGGTGGATCGGTGGGCAGCATGTAGTCGATCTGGTCGGCCGCATGGGGCGACGCGCCCTCCGGCTCGTCGACTTTCCAGCCCAGGCGCAAGCCCTTTCCCTCTTCGCGCCAGGCCAGACTGGCGCTGCGGGTATGGCCCGCCTTCATCGGGTAAACCAGGCCATTGCCGACATCCGACCAGGAATTCGCCCACAGCAGTTTGTCTTGTTCTGACAACATTTGCAGCAGGGCGGCGCCGATCTTGCCGCGCGGTTCGGTCGCGCTGCCGGTCTGGGAGTTCGGTCCGCTGCGCATCGCGACAAAGAAGCGGATCAGGTCATCGTCGCCCGGCACCAGGAAGCTG
>DASWYX010000195.1:0-11203 GCA_036404755.1 Pseudoduganella sp. | reverse complement strand
CCCGCCAGGCATTGATGCCGGCGGGCTTTTTTGCTTTTAAACCAAACCCCCGGGTCAGGCCCAAGGGCCTGACCCCCGGCCTGCGACGGCCGCGTATCAAGGGTCAGACCCTTGGGTCTGACCTTGGTTTTAGGTTTGGATCAGCGCGCCAGCTGTTCGCCAACATAAGCGCGGAAGTGCCTGATCCGCCCGGTAACATCATCCTTCCCCTGGCGCGGCGTATAGCGCAGTCCCGCCACCTCAACTTCCTTGCCCAGATCGATAATGAGCCGATGCGGATGCTTCGGCTTCAGGCCCGTGCCGCTCCAGGCGCTGTGCCAGTAGTCGGTCACCTGTCCATTGATCGCATTCAGCGCACCGCCATCCTCCTTGCTTGCCTCCTCGCTGCTCACATAAGCGATCGTCCAGTTGGACTGGTCGATGGTTTCGCCTTTGGCATTCAGCAGCGAGATCTCGGCGATGGCGGCGAACTGCTTGCCGTCGTGCGCATCCAGCGATTCGAGGCAGAACTGTCGCCCGCGCGCGGGCTGTGCGAAGCGGACATCCTGCGTCGCCGAACCTGCGGCGAACTCGCCTTCATGCACCGGCGTGACGCCATCGAGATGAGGCTTGATCTTGCTTGGCGGCCGCGCCAGGTCGCGCTCTGGACGCAGCTGATCGAGAATCGGCGCTTTCAAGCCGCTGATGCGCGCGGTCTGCGGGCCGGTGAGGTCCAGCACCACCACCTCGTTGGCGCCGGCGCGAATCCACGGGCCGGGCAGGTACATGGTCTGCGTCGGGCCGATGCTCCAGTAGCGGCCAAGGCAGCGGCCATTGATCCAGACGATGCCCTGGCCCCAGCTCGACATGTCGAGGAAAGTGTCCGCCTGGCGCGATGCGTTGAAGCTGCCGCGCCAGAACGCGGCGCCTTTCGCGCGCCCCGGCTTCCAGGACAGCGGCGGCAGCACGCCATCCGCATCGAAATCGATGGCCCGGATTTCCCAGTTCTCCACCGCCTGCGGCGCGCCGCCCGTTGGCGTGAAGCGCACCGGCCCATGCAGTCCCTTGCGGTCGTGGATCTCCACGCCAAAGTTCACGCGGGCGATCGTGTACAGCATGATCTCCAGCGTCACCGGCCTGGATCGCGCCGGCAGGTCGACGCTGAAACGCCGGTAGCGCGTGTCCATCGTTCCCACCTGTTTGCCGTCGATGAAGACCCAGGCCAGATCGCGTACCTTGGCCGCTTCCAGCACGCCGGCCGGCCCCGCAGGCAGCGTAACGCGGTAAGCGACGATGCCGCGGCTGATGTCGTAATCCTCCAGCGGACGCGGCGAAACATCGCGGATCACCTTCGGAGGCAGGTTCGCAAACACGGCGGCCGATTCCTTCAGCGCAAACGGCGCAATTTCCATCAGCGGGTTTTGCGCCGGCGCCGCCGGCAGCGTTTCACCCGCCGCGAGGAAGGGCTTGATGCCCTCGCGGTAAGCGTCGAATTTCTCGCCCATCCAGCCCGCCTCGCTGATCGGCGCATCGTAGTCATAGCTGCTGGTATCCGGGCGGAAGGGACGGTCGCAGCCGCCCCACAGGCCGAAGGTCGTGCCGCCGTGCGCCATATACAGGCTGAAGGAACCGTTCATTTTCAGCATCGCCTGGATATCCTCGACCGCTTTCGTGGCTGCGCCGCGGCGGTGCGGCGCGCCCCAGGTGTCGAACCAGCCGGAGTAGTATTCGCCGCACATCTTCGGCCCCTGCTGCACCGCGGCCAGCGCTTTGAAGCCGGTGGCCGGATCGCTGCCGAAGTTCGCGACCGAGAACAGTTCCGGGATATGCGTGCGCGACACCGCATTGGTCGGGTTGCACTGGAACAGAGGCACGTCGAATTTCGCGTCGAGCAGGGCCTGTCGCATGATGCGCATGTATTCCTTGTCGTCGCTGAAGAAGCCGTATTCGTTCTCCACCTGCACCATCAGGATAGGTCCGCCCTGCGTGACTTGCTGCGGACCGAGCACGCGGCCCACTTCCGCCAGCCAGCGCCGCGCCGGATTGATGTAGTTCGGATCGCGCGTACGCAGGAAGGCATCGCCCGGATTCTTGAGCAGCCACCATGGCAGGCCGCCCATCTCCCACTCGGCGCAGGCATACGGGCCGGGACGCAGGATGACCCACAGGCCTTCCTGCTGCGCGAGCCGGCAGAACTCCGCCGCGTCGCGCTGGCCGTTCCAGTCATAGCGTCCTTCGCGCCACTCGTGATAATTCCAGAACAGGTAGGCGCAGACGGTGTTCAGGCCCATGGCCTTGATGGCCTTCAGGCGATGCTGCCAGTATTCGCGCGGCACGCGGGCAAAGTGCATCTCGCCGCAGCGGATCTGCAGGGGTTTGCCGTCCAGCAGGAAGTCGTCGGTGCCGATGGTGAAGCGTGGCGTGGCCGCGTGAAGCGGCAGGAAGATGGTGCCGATTGCAGCCGCCGTGCCTTGCAGGACGCGGCGGCGGAGTGGGTTGCTCGTCATCTGTGGGCTCAGTAGTTGACCGGGTAGTCTTTCGGGAAACGGCGGCTGGCGAAGGCTTTTTTCTGCGTCCAGTCCTGCGCTGGGGCAGTCCAGTAGCTGTCCGACTCGGGCAGGCCAAGTGGCAGGAAGCTGGCCGACGCGATGTACATGCTGCCATTGTTCGAGTACCAGTCGCCCAGTTCGGGCTGATGGCCGGCAAAGCCGATGGTCAGGTAACCGTCCCTGGTGAAGTTGCTGGGCTCAGTCCAGATGGCCTTGTGGACGGCGTTCATGGCCGCACGCACCTGGCCTTCCGGCAGGCTTCCCGGCAGTTGCTTGCGCCAGGCCAGCAGGGCCAGCGGCTGGAAGGCGGCCGTGCGGTAGGTCAGCGAGCGGCCAATCGGCGGGAAGGTGCCTTCCGGAGAGATGAAGCGCTCCAGATGTTCGCAATAGCGCTGCATGCGCTTGAAAGCCTGGGCGCGCAGCTCTTCCGGCTTGCCGTTCCAGAACGGCGCTTTCTGGCGCTCGAGCACTTCCAGGATCTCGGCCAGCATCGGATACATGACGAAGGAGTTGTAGTAATCGAAGTGGAAGGAGTCTCCGTCCTTGATCCAGCCGTCTCCTACATACCACTCATTGATCTTGCGGATGGCGACATTCATGCGCATCGGGTCATGCTGCTCGCCGATGGACAGCAGCCAGGCTTCGTTCATGGCCGCGAACAGCAGCCAGTTGATATACGGCGGTTCGATGCGGCGCAGGGATTTGATCTCGGCGATGATGCGCTGCTTGGTCGTGTTGTCCAGCGGGTCCCACAGCGCCTTGGGAGCGCGCATCAGCGCGTTGGTGAAATAGGCGGAATCGACCAGCGTCTGGCCGGGACCGGACCACAGCAGGTAGTCGGGGCTCTTGGGATCGACGGAGTTGGCGTAGCTTTGCAGGGCCAGCTGCTGCAGTCGCTTGCGCGCGCGGCCTTCGGCGCTGCCATCGTCCGGCAATGCAAGCCATGGTGCGGCGCCGGCAATCAGGCGCCCGAAGCATTCGAGATAGCTCACGCGCTTGTCGCGGCCGTCCCAGGTGGGGCTCACTTCGATCGGGAAGCGCTTCTGCAGCGTGCCGGCCGCCATATTGCTGAGGACAGGCTCGCACATCTTCTGCAATAGCCCGGCCATGAAGGCGCGGTCGCCGCTGGCGGCCTGCTGGGTTGCGCCCAGCGCTGGGGCGGCTGCACCTGTCAGCCCGCCCACAGCCGAGCCGGCGGCGACAGCCCTCAGGAAGCTGCGTCGTTCCATTCTTGTCTCCTTATGCTTTTTGTATTCATTGATTCTAAGTACGGGAGAAATATGCAATCTATAGTTTATTTCGGTGTATGTATGCCGAATTGATATACGAACTGTTGCGGGCGCAGGTCTTGAAAGCCGCTTGGCATGGGCATACGATGAGTCAATGGACCCATTGGATGCCAGCCCGCCGGCGCTGCTGTTCATCGAAGGTGAATTGACCTTGCGGCGGGCGTGCGAGCTGAAGGAACGCCTGCTCGCGCGGCTGGCGCGGGCGCAGGTGCTGGAAGTGGATCTGGCCGACGTGACCGGGATCGATGCGACCGGCCTGCAGCTGCTGTTGATGGTCCGCCGCGAGGCGCGGGCCAGTGGACGGGAGGTTCGGCTGGTGTCGCCGTCCCCCGCTGTTCTCTCGATGTTTTCTTTGCTGCGTATGGAGTCTTCCCTGGAAGGATGCTCCCATGAACCTCGATGAAGGTTTGCAGACTTTTGTGGCCGAAGCGGGCGAGCTGCTGTCCGAGATGGAGGATAGTTTGCTCAAGCTGGGGCAGGGGACGCCTCCCGAGCTGCTGATTCATGCCGTGTTCCGCGCGGCGCATACGATCAAGGGCACGGCCGGCTTGTTCAGCCTTGAACCTGTCGTGGTATTTACGCATGCGGTGGAAAGCGTCCTGGATGGGGTACGCGACGGGAGCCTGCTACTCGATGAGCGGCTGATTGCGCTGCTGCTATCCTGCGCCGACCATATTGGGGCAATGGTTGCTGATGTCGCCCGCGGCGGGCAGGGGGACCTGGGCGCGGCCGGCATGCCGCTGCTGGAGAATTTGCATCGCTTGCTGGGGCGGCCGGCGCCCGCCGTTGCCGCTGGCGACGCAGGCGTCGATACTGCCGCTGCCGTTGCCGCCGATGCGTACTGGCATGTGTCCACCCGCTTTGGCGAGGACGCGTTCAGGCAGGGCATGGATCCCGTAGCCTTCATCAGTTATCTGTCGCGGCTGGGCGAGATTGTGGCGCTGGTGGTGGTCGATGAAGGATTGCCGCCTGCCGCACAACTGGATGCCGAATCCTGCTACCTCGGGTTTGAGATCGCCCTGCGTGGAAGCGCGATCGGCCAGGCCGATATCGAGAAGGTATTCGAATTCGCGGAGGGTCATTGTTCGCTGCGCATCCTCCCGCCGGATGCCTCGGCGTTCGACTGCCTGCGGCTCGCCCAGGAACAACCGCTGCACGCCCGCGCCATCGCCGACGTTCTTCGCGCGACCGGCCGCACAGTACCGCCTGCGCTCGCGTCCACGGCGCTACCGTCGCCCGCCACGTCCCCCAGCGCCGCGCCAGTCGCCGCCGCCAACATTACCGTGCCCATCACCGCCGGTACTGCACCGACGGGCGACGCGGAGCCCGCACCCGCCGCGCGCGCAATCGAGGCGGCGCCCGGGAGCGCAGCAGCGCTGGACAAGTCGCCGCCGGATCAGGCCGCGGCACGGACGATCCGCGTCGATGCCGACCGCCTCGGCCACCTGATCACGCTGGTCGGTGAACTGATCATCGCCAGTGCGCGTACGGCACTGGCGAGCACCCGCCTGTGCGATCCCGAACTGCGCGACAGTACAGAGCTGCTGGCCAGCTTGGTGGAAGAAGTGCGCGACAGTGCGCTGCAGCTGCGAATGGTTCGAATCGGCACCACTTTCCGCCGCTTCCAGCGCCTGGTGCATGACGCGGCGCGCGAGCGCAACAAGGAAATCCGCCTGCAAATCAGCGGCGAGGAAGTGGAACTCGACAAGACGCTGGTCGAGCGCATCGCCGACCCGCTGACCCACCTGGTGCGCAATGCCATCGACCACGGCATCGAGCCTGCGTCCGAACGGCTGGCGCGCGGCAAGCCGGCCGCCGGCACGCTCACATTGAGCGCGCATCATGACGCGGGCACCATCGTCATCGAAGTCAGCGACGACGGCGCGGGGCTGGCGCGCGAGAAGATACTGGAGAAGGCCATCGCGCAGGGCCTGGCTACGCCGGGCGTGCGCCTCCCGGACAGCGAAGTGCACGCCCTCATCTTCGAGCCCGGTTTCTCGACCGCCAGCGAAATCACCAGCCTGTCCGGCCGCGGCGTCGGCATGGACGTAGTCAAGCAGAACATTGAAGCACTGCGCGGCAGCATCACCATCGACAGCAAGGAAGGCGAGGGCACGACCATCCGTGTGCGCCTGCCGCTGACGCTGGCCATAGTCGATTGCCTGCTGGTGCGCGTGGGCGGCTCCAGTTTCGCCCTGCCATTGAGCATGGTGGACGAATGTGTCGCCATCTCGCCGCAGGAAGCCGGCGGCCTGCACCAGTTGCGCGGCGAGGTGCTGCCCGTGCTGGTGCTGCGCGAACTGTTCCACCTGAGCGGGCCGCCGCCGCGCCGCGAAAGCATAGTCGTGGTGCGCCATGCGGGACAGAAGGCCGGCCTGGTGGTCGATGCGCTGCTGGGGCAGATCCAGGCCGTCATGAAGCCGCTCAGCCCACTGCTGGCCGGCGTGCGCTGCATCAGCGGCTCGACCATCCTGGGCAGCGGTGAAGTGGCGCTGGTGCTGGACTTGCCCACGCTGCTCAAGCAAAACAAGGAGACAATGCCATGCTGAGTAGAATGCCTGCGGTGGTAAGGCTGGGTGGACTGGTGGGCATGCTGGTCCTGGTGATGATGGCCATCGGCTATGTCGGGCTGCGTGGCATGGAATTCAGCAATTCGCGCCTGAAAATGGTGTACGAAGACCGCACCGTCGCACTGGTCGAGCTGTCCAAGGTCAACGAAGCGATGCTGCGCATGCGCCACCGCATGGTGATGGCGGCTGCGGCGCCCACCATTCCTGACGTGGAGAAGGTCATGCAGGGCAGCGCTCACCTGGACGAACTGTTTCGCAAGAACTGGTCGGCCTACCTCGCCACGGCCATGACGCAGGAAGAGCGGAGGATCGTGGCCGACTTCACTGCCTCATGGAGCGGCTGGCAGGATATGCGCAAGGACGTGCTCGCGCTGGCCATGGCCGGCAAGCATAAGGAAGCGCTGGCCGCCGCCTATGCCGCCGACCCGCAGATGCGGCAGACGCTGGACTTGATGAACCGCCTGCTGGACGTGCAGGAAAACGCGGCGCGTGACGACTATACGGCTGCGACCTCGGTCACCATGTTCTATATGCGCCTGAACCTGGCGCTGATTATCCTGGGTGTCACGGGCGGCACCTTGCTGTCCTGGATCCTGATCCGCAATATGCGGCGCCAGCTTGGCGGGGAAGCCTACTACGTCAGGGAGATCGTGCACCAGGTCGCGCAGGGCAAGCTGCAGATCGACATCCGTCTGCGCGAAGGGGACAAAACCAGCCTGCTGGCTTCCATGGTGGACATGGTGGCAAAGCTGCGCGGCGTGGTCACGGAAGTCGGCAACGGCGCGCTGGCGCTGGCGGCGGCCGCGGAACAGGTCAGCGCCACGGCGCAGTCGCTGTCGCAGACGGCCAACCAGCAGGCTGCCAGCGTGGAGGAAACCAGCGCTTCGGTGGAGGAAATGAACGCCTCCGTCAGCCAGAATACGGACAACGCGCGCGTCACCGACACGATTGCACGCAAGGCGGCGGAGGAAGCCGGCGAGAGCGGCGCGGCCGTCGGCAGCACGGTCGCGGCTATGCGCGAGATCGCGAAGAAGATCGTGATCATCGACGATATCGCTTACCAGACCAACCTGCTGGCATTGAATGCCGCCATCGAGGCGGCGCGCGCGGGCGAGCATGGAAAGGGCTTTGCCGTGGTTGCGGCCGAAGTTCGCAAGCTGGCCGAGCGCAGCCAGATCGCCGCCCAGGAGATCGGCGATGTCGCCACCAACAGCGTCGAACTGGCGCAGCGCGCGGGCGATCTGTTGAATGCCATGGTGCCGAACATTCAGAAGACGTCCGGCCTGGTCCAGGAAATCACGGCAGCATCGGCCGAGCAGGCGTCGGGCCTGGGCCAGATCAGCAGCGCGATGGGACAGCTTAGCCAGGTCACGCAGCAGAATGCCGCCGGATCGGAGGAGCTGGCCGCGACGGCGGAAGAGATGAGCACCCAGGCCGAACACCTGCAGCACCTGATCGGCTTCTTCGAAGTCGGCGGCCTGCGGGCGCCGGCCAAGGGTGCCGAGACGCCGCCGCATTCGTCCGGCCGGCGCATGGTCGCCAAGGACGGGCCGGACGAAGCCCACTTCACCCGCTTCTGAGGCCGCGATGACACAGCAATACCTGAGCTTCATGCTGGGCGGCGAAATGTTCGCGATGAACATACTATCCGTGCGCGAGATCATCGAGTACGCCGGCGCCACCGAGGTGCCGATGATGCCGCCCTGCGTGCGCGGCGTGATTAACCTGCGCGGCGCCGTGGTGCCGGTGCTCGACCTGGCCGTGCGCTTTGGCCGCGCCCCCAGCCAGATCGGACGGCGCAGCTGCATCGTCATCGTGGAAGCGGAGGGCATCGTCATCGGCGTGCTGGTGGACGCCGTCAACGCCGTGCTGGATATCGACCCGGCCGACGTTGAACCGGCGCCCAGCTTCGGGGCCCGCCTGCGCAATGACTTCATCGTCGGCGTGGGTAAATGGAACGGCCGCCTGGTCATCCTGCTGAATATGGATGCGGTGCTGGCGCTGGAGGAAATCGTGGGGCTATCATGAGCGCCATGGAAAGTCCCATTTCACCGCTGACCGACCGCGAGTTCGGCCTGTTCCAGCGCTTCATTGAAAAGTCCGCAGGCATTGCGCTGTCGGCGGCCAAGAAGCCCCTCGTGGCCGGCCGCCTGACGAAGCGCCTGCATTACTACCGGCTTGCCAGCTTCGGCGACTACTATGAACTGATCACAAACGGCAGCGCACCGGATGAAACCCAGCTGGCGATCGACCTGCTAACCACGAACGAAACGTATTTCTTCCGCGAGATGCAGCATTTCGACCTGCTGCGCAAGCTGGCCGCGGCGCCGCGTACCTCGCGCCGGCCCTGGCGCGCCTGGAGTGCGGCCTGTGCCACCGGCGAAGAAGCCTACAGCATCGCCATGGTGCTGGCGGACGCGCTGCCGGGCGAGGAATGGGAGGTAGTGGCCAGCGATATCAGTGCGCGCGTGCTGGCGACGGCGCGCCACGGCCATTATCCGATGGTGCGCGCCCAGCACATTCCGCCACTGTACTTGCAGCGCTACTGCCTGAAAGGCTTCGGTCCGGAGGATGGCACGATGCTGGTCAGCCGCATGCTGCGCGAGCGGGTCGATTTCCTGCGCATCAACCTGAACGCGCCGGCCTTGCCGGCACTGGACCGCTTCGACGTTATCTTCCTGCGCAATGTGCTGATCTACTTCAGTCCCGAAGTGCGGCGCCAGGTCGTCAGCCGCGTGCTGGACCAACTGCGGCCGGGCGGTTATCTGTTTATCGGCCATGCCGAAAGCCTGCATGACTGCCCGGGGCCTATCCAGCTTGTGCAGCCATCGGTCTATCGCAAGGTGTAAGCCATGACGCCCGAAGTCATCGACATCTACCTGCTCCCGGGCGAGTGCTTTGTCGGTGATGCGCGGCACCGCATCCGCACGGTGCTGGGGTCGTGCGTGTCGATCACGCTGTGGCATCCGCAGCGGCGCATCGGAGCCATGTCGCATTTCCTGCTGTCGCATCGCGGCAAGCAGGGATTGGCGCAGTTGAGCGGGCGCTATGGCGAAGAGGCCATGGCGTTGATGGCCGGCCGGCTGCAGTCGTACGGCGTGCAGGCGCGCGACTGCCAGGCCAAGATTTTTGGCGGCGGCATGATGTTCCCCAGGATCGAGCGGCGCGGCTTGCAGGGTGTCGGGCGGCGCAACGGCGAGGAGGCGGAAAAGCTGCTGCGGAAATATGGAGTGCCGGTGGTTTCTCGCTCGCTGTTTGGCGTGGGGCACCGGCAGATCATCTTTGAAGTCGCTACGGGCGACGTCTGGGTCAAGCAGGGGGACGCATGAAGCAGGTACGGGTGATGGTGGTCGACGATTCGGCCGTAGTGCGGCAAGTGCTTTCCGGCCTGCTGAACCGGGAACCGGACATCACGGTCACGCACGCGGTGGCCGATCCTATTCTCGCTGCCGAGCGCATGCGCCTGCAATGGCCGGACGTGATCGTGCTCGATATTGAGATGCCGCGCATGGACGGCATCACATTCCTGCGCAAGATCATGGCTGAGCGGCCTACGCCCGTCGTCATCTGTTCCTCGCTGACCGAAAAGGGGACGCGCGTTTCAATGGACGCGCTGGCGGCGGGCGCGGTGTCCGTCGTCAGCAAGCCGCACCTGGACTTGCATCTTGGCGCGAGCGAAAGCGGCGATGAACTGATCGCCGCGGTGCGCAGCGCGGCCCAGGCCAATGTACAACGGCTGGCACAACGAGCGGTTGCGCCGCTTCCGGTGCCGTCAGAGAGATTGAGTGCGGACGCCGTGCTGCCTCCCGCGTTGGAAGGGGAACGTGCGCCGCCTTCCACCAGCCGCATCGTGGCGCTGGGCACGTCCACCGGCGGCACGCAGGCGCTGGAACGTATTCTGGCGGCCTTGCCTGCGCAGTCCCCCGGCATCGTGGTCGTGCAGCACATGCCCGAGCAGTTCACGGCCGCTTTCGCGCAGCGGCTGGATAAGCTGTGTGAAGTCACCGTGCGCGAGGCGCGCAATAACGACACGCTGATTGCCGGCCTGGTATTGATAGCGCCGGGTGGGAAACACATGGTTTTGCGGCGCAGCGGCACGCGCTATCATGTGGACGTGGTGGATGGGCCGCTGGTGAACCGCCATCGCCCTTCGGTGGATGTGCTGTTCCGCTCCGTAGCGAAAAGCGCCGGCCAGAATGCGCTCGGCGTTATCATGACCGGCATGGGCGACGATGGCGCCGCCGGCCTGCTGGAGATGCGCCAGTCCGGCGCCCGCACGCTGGCGCAGGATGAGCCCAGCTGCGTGGTGTACGGTATGCCGCGCGAGGCCGTGCGGCGCGGCGCAGTGGAGCGCAGCGTGGCGCTGGATGCCATCGCCCGCGAAATCCTGCAGCACCATGCGTCAGCATGAACGGGAGGCCGAATGAAGGATCTGAGCGGATGCACTGCACTGATCGTGGAAGACAGCCCGGTGCAGCGCGACCATGTGGCAGGCTTGTTGCGTGAAACCGGCTTTGGTTCCGTGCTGCTGGCCGAAGACGGCATAGCCGCGCTGCGCGCGCTGGAGCTGCAATCCGGCCCCGTCGACCTGGTGCTGACCGATATGGACATGCCGGGCATGGATGGCCTGGAGCTGATCCAGCATCTTGCGCAGCGTCGCCTCGCGGCAAACCTCATCGCGGCCAGCGCCAACGCTTCGCGCCTGTCCGAAGCCGCGCAAGGCATGCCGTCCGGTACGCCAACCCGCCTGCTGGCCACCATCCCCAAGCCTATCCGTCTCGAAGGCTTGCGCACCATCCTTGAGAGTCACGAGCTG
>DASWYX010000194.1:0-6018 GCA_036404755.1 Pseudoduganella sp. | reverse complement strand
AACTTGATCATGGCCGCTACCGCTTCAGACTACACGTTCCCGCCGCAGCACATCGATATCGCTGCCGCTGAAGCCCAGTTCCGCCAGCACTTCGTCGGTGTGCTCGCCCAGCAGCGGCGAGCGCGTGACCTCGGTCGGACTGTCGGACAGCTTGATCGGGTTGCCCACGCTGAGGTATTTGCCGCGCTCAGGGTGGTCCACCTCCACGATGGTACCGGTGGCGCGCAGGGCCTTGTCTTCCGCGATCTCCTTCATGGACAGGATCGGGCCGCACGGGATATCGAACTTGTTCAGGATGTCCATCACCTCGAACTTGGTGTGCTGCGCGGTCCATTCTTCCACGGTGGCGAAGATGGACATCAGGCGCGGCAGACGGGCGCGCGGCGTGGCGTAATCAGGGTGATCGATCCATTCCGGCTTGCCGATCACGCGGCAGATCGCCGGCCACACGGGCGCCTGAGCGATGAAGTAGATGTAGGCATTGGGATCGGTCTCCCAGCCTTTGCATTTCAGGATCCAGCCCGGCTGGCCGCCGCCCGAGGCATTGCCCGCGCGCGGCACGGAATCGCCGAACTGTCCATCGGGGTACTGCGGATATTCTTCCATCACGCCATTGCGCTCCAGGCGCTGCTGGTCGCGCAGCTTCACCCGGCACAGGTTCAGGACCGCGTCCTGCATGGCGGTGCTGACTTTCTGGCCGCGCCCCGTGGAATTGCGCTGGTAAAGCGCGGTGACGATGCCCAAGGCGAGATGAAGGCCACTGCCGCTGTCGCCAATCTGCGCACCCGTGACTACCGGTGGCCCATCAGCGAAACCGGTAGTCGCTGCGGCGCCGCCGGTGCATTGCGCCACGTTCTCATAGACCTTGCAATCCTGGTAGGGGCCGGGACCGAAGCCCTTGACCGACGCCACGATCATGCGCGGATTGAGTTCGTTGATGCGTTCCCAGCTGAAGCCCATGCGATCCAGCGCGCCGGGTGCGAAATTCTCCACCAGCACATCGCAGCGCTTGATCAGCATTTCCAGCACTTCCTTGCCAAGCTGCTTTTTGGTATCCAGCGTGATCGACCGCTTGTTGTGGTTCAGCATGGTGAAATACAGGCTGTCCACGTCCGGGATGTCGCGCAGCTGGCCGCGCGTGGCGTCGCCCTCCCCGGCCCGCTCGACCTTGATCACGTCCGCACCGAACCACGCGAGCAGCTGGGTACAGGTGGGTCCCGACTGGACATGGGTGAAGTCCAGGATGCGTACTCCTTCTAATGCCTTGCTCATTAATGTCTCCCTGCATTTAATATATTTTTGCTGTAGCGCTGTGCCTACCGTTGCACCCATCATAGCCAGCGGCATATTTTTTTTACATTGACCACGGTCAAGTTTAGCCAGATGGCCACGACGTGCCGGTTCTTGACGGCGGTCAAGGCTATTCTAGCGTCTTCCGTCCTACTATCGCTCCCGGATCCTTTCAACGGAGAGCGCCCATGTTAGCGATGGAAATTACCGCATTCGGCGGCCCGGAAGTGCTGCAGGCCTGCGAGCGTCCCCGCCCCTCGCTCAAGCCGGGACAAGTGCTGATCAAGGTGCATGCCGCCGGCGTCAACCGCCCGGACCTGCTACAGCGCATCGGAAAATATCCGGTGCCGGAAGGCGCGTCCGACCTGCCAGGGCTGGAGGTGGCAGGCGAGATCGACGCCGGCCAGCCCGGCGACAGCGGCTGGCGCCTTGGCGACCAGGTGTGCGCGCTGGTCCAGGGCGGCGGCTACGCCCAGTACTGCGCGGCCGACATCGATCTGTGCCTGCCCATCCCGCGCGGGCTGTCGATGCTGGAAGCGGCGTCGCTGCCGGAGACCTACTTTACGGTATGGAGCAATGTGTATGACCGCGCAGCGCTGGCGCCGGCCGAGACCTTGCTGGTGCAGGGCGGCACGTCCGGCATCGGCGTGGCTGCCATCCAGCTTGCGAAGGCTTTAGGGAACCGCGTGTTCGCCACCGCCGGCAGCGAAGAGAAATGCCGCGCCTGCGAAGCGTTGGGCGCCGACCGCGCAATCAATTACCGCACCCAGGATTTCGCCGCCGTGGTGAAGGAAACCACCCACGGCAAGGGCGTTGATGTGATCCTGGACATGGTTGGCGGCGATTACGTGCAGCGCGAAATCGGCTGCCTGGCCGACGATGGCCGGCTGGTATTCATTGCGTTGCTGGGCGGGGGCAAGGCCGATGTCAATTTCGGCCACGTGCTGCGGCGGCGCCTCACGATCACCGGTTCCACGCTGCGTCCCCGTTCCGTCGAATTCAAGGCCGCCATCGCACGCAAGCTGCGCGAGCGCGTGTGGCCGCTGATCGAGGATGGCATGATCAAACCGGTGATCTACCGCACCTTCCCCATGCACGAAGCGGCGCAGGCGCACGCATTGATGGAAACCAGCGCGCACGTGGGCAAGGTCATGCTGCTGGCCTGAAGGCAGCAGCGGCAGCGGCAGCTTGTTGCCGCCGCCGCAGCGGGCCGCGCGTCAAGCGGCCAGCGGCAGCAGGCGCACGCGATGCGCCTGAATCGCTTCCAGCACCAGCGGATCGAGCCCGTGGCCGCCCGTCAGCGCCACGTGCTCCAGCAACTGGGAGCGCATGCGCGGCGCCCAGAAGCGCTGGATGTGGGTAGCGATTTCCGCCCTCGCCTCCTCCTGGTCCGGGTAGGACAGGAAGAAGGCGCCGATCTGGTTGGCCATCGTAGCCAGGTGATGCTGGTTCATTCAAGTCTCCTTTCGTTATGGGGTCGCCAGCGCTCCGCCCTGCGCCAGCCCGAGTTGCGCCTCGTTGAAGCGCGCATACTCCAGCTGCCAGTCCGACTGCTGCTGCACCGGCGTCACCTGCACCGCCGTCACCTTGTACTCCGGACAGTTAGTCGCCCAGTCCGAATTCTCGGTGGTGATCACGTTGGCGCCAGACTCCGGGAAGTGGAAGGTGGTGTAGACCACGCCCGGCTGCATGCGCTCGGTGATCATTGCGCGCAGCACCGTCTCCCCTGCCCGGCTCTGGATGCCGACCAATTCACCATCCTTGATACCTCGCTCCTGCGCATCGTGGGGATGCAGCTCCAGCCGGTCTTCCGCATGCCAGCGCACGTTCTCCGTGCGCCGCGTCTGCGCGCCCACGTTGTACTGCGACAGGATGCGGCCCGTGGTCAGGATCAGCGGATACATGCGCGTGACCTTTTCGGTCGTCGGCACGTATTGCGTGATGATGAAGCGCCCCTTGCCGCGCACGAAGCTGTCGATGTGCATGGTCGGCGTGCCTTCCGGCGCCTCGTCGTTGCAAGGCCACTGGATGCTGCCCAGCTTTTCCAGCTTGGCGTAGCTCACGCCGCTGAAGGTCGGCGTCAGGCGCGCGATTTCGTCCATGATTTCCGACGGGTGCTTGTAATTCATCGGATAACCCAGGCGGTTCGCCAGTTGCACCGTCACTTCCCAGTCAGCGTAGCCGGCGCGCGGCGCCATCACCTTGCGTACGCGCGAGATGCGGCGTTCAGCGTTGGTGAAGGTGCCGTCCTTCTCCAGGAAGGAGGAACCCGGCAGCAGCACGTGGGCATACTTCGCGGTTTCGTTGAGGAAGATGTCCTGCACCACGATGCACTCCATCGACTCCAGCGCCGCCGTGACGTGCTGGGTGTTCGGGTCGGACTGCACGATGTCTTCGCCCTGGCAGTACAAGCCCTTGAAGCTGCCGTCCAGTGCCGCTTCGAACATGTTCGGGATGCGCAGACCCGGTTCGGCCTGCAGCGTGACGCCCCAGGCTTCCTCGAACTGCGTGCGCACCGTGGTGTCGGATACATGGCGGTAACCCGGCAGCTCATGCGGGAAGGAACCAATGTCGCAGGAACCCTGCACATTGTTCTGGCCGCGCAGCGGATTCACGCCCACGCCTTCGCGACCCACGTTGCCGGTCGCCATGGCCAGGTTGGCAATGCCCATCACCGTGGTGGAACCCTGCGCATGCTCGGTCACGCCCAGGCCGTAGTAGATAGCGCCGTTGCCGCCGGTGGCAAACAAGCGCGCCGCTTCGCGCACCTGCTGTGCCGGCACGCCCGTCACCGACTCCATCGCTTCCGGCGAATTGGATTCCTGCGCCACGAAGTCGCGCCACTGGTGGAAGGCACGGTCTTCGCAACGCTCGGCGATGAACTTCTCCGCCAGCAGGCCTTCGGTGACGATCACGTGCGCCAGCGAGCTGACCATCGCCACATTGGTGCCGGGACGCAGCGCCAGATGGTAATGCGCCTTCACGTGCGGCGACTTCACCATGTCGATGCGGCGCGGATCGATCACGATCAGCTTCGCACCCTGGCGGATGCGGCGCTTCATGCGCGAGGCGAACACCGGATGGCCATCCGTCGGGTTCGCGCCGATCACCATGATCACGTCCGACTTCGCCACGGACTTGAAGGTCTGCGTGCCCGCCGATTCGCCCAGCGTCTGCTTCAGGCCATAACCGGTCGGCGAGTGGCAAACGCGCGCGCAAGTATCGACGTTGTTGTTGCCGAAGGCGGCGCGCACCAGCTTCTGCACCAGATAGCCTTCCTCATTCGTGCAACGGGATGACACGATGCCGCCCACCGAGTCGCGGCCATGCTTGGCCTGGATGCGCTTGAATTCGGAGGCTGCATAATCCAGCGCTTCGTCCCACGATACTTCCTTCCATGGGTCCGTGATCTTGGAGCGGATCATGGGCTTCAGGATGCGGTCCTTGTGAGTAGCATAGCCCCAGGCGAAGCGGCCTTTCACGCAAGCGTGGCCCTCGTTCGCCTTGCCGTCCTTGCTCGGCACCATGCGCACCACTTCGCTGCCCTTCATTTCCGCGTCCAGCGAGCAGCCCACGCCGCAATAGGCGCAGGTCGTGGTGACCTTGTGCTCGGCCTGGCCCAGCCAGATCACCGATTTCTCCTGCAGCGTGGCGGTCGGGCAGGCTTCCACGCAGGCGCCGCAGGACACGCATTCCGATTCCATGAAGCTCTGGCTCTGTCCCGCTGATACGCGCGACTCGAAGCCGCGCCCCGAAATGGTCAGCGCGAATGTCCCCTGGGTTTCCTCGCAAGCCCGCACGCAGCGGTTGCACACGATGCACTTGGACGAGTCGAAGGTAAAGTAAGGATTCGATTCATCCTTCTTCAGCTTCAGGTGATTGGCGCCTTCGTAGCCATAGCGCACTTCGCGCAGGCCGGTCACGCCGGCCATGTCCTGCAGCTCGCAATTGCCGTTGGCCGGGCAAGTGAGGCAGTCCAGCGGGTGGTCGGAGATATAGAGCTCCATCACGCCCTTGCGGATTTCCTGCAGCTTCGGCGTCTGGGTGCGCACCACCATGCCCTCTTCAACCGGCGTGGTGCAGGAGGCGGGATAGCCGCGGCGGCCCTCGATCTCCACCAGGCACAGACGGCAGGAACCGAAGGGTTCCAGGCTATCCGTCGCGCACAGCTTCGGGATGTTGATGCTGCTCTCGGCGGCCGCGCGCATCACGGAAGTCCCGGCCGGCACGGTCACGCGCTGGCCGTCGATGGTGAGGGTGACGAATTCGGTGGCGACGCTGGGCGGCGTGCCGAAGTCGCGGGTCAGGATAGTCTCGATCATTCTTATTCTCCTAGGCGGCTTGCTGGTCGCCTGCGACCTGGCCGAAGTCTTGCGGGAAGTGGTTGAGAGCGGACAGCACCGGATACGGCGTCATGCCGCCCATGGCGCACAACGAACCATTGAGCATGGTGTCGCACAGGGAGCGCAACAGGATCACGTGCTTGGGACGGTCTTCGTTGGCGGTGATCTTGTCGATCACTTCCACGCCGCGCGTGGAACCAATGCGGCATGGCGTGCATTTGCCGCAGGATTCGATGGCGCAGAACTCCATCGCGTAGCGCGCCAGCTTTGCCATGTCGGCCGTGTCGTCGTGCACCACGATGCCGCCGTGGCCCAGCACCGCCCACAGAGAGGCGAAGGCTTCATAGTCCAGCGGCGTATCCCATTGCGACTCCGGCAGATAGGC
>DASWYX010000193.1:0-6470 GCA_036404755.1 Pseudoduganella sp. | reverse complement strand
GAGATCCAGGTTGCCGCTGGCGATTTCCTTGGAAGCGGTGGTGATCGTGTCCGAGCCTGAACGCACCTTGCCGACGGTGCGCGCCAGCGACTCGTTCATATCCTTCAGCGCCCGCAGCAGCTGGCCCGTTTCATCGCGCGTATCGCATTCGATGCGCTGCGTCAGGTCGCCGCCGGCCACCGCTTCGGCCACGCCCACGGCGCGGTTCAAGGGCCGCGTGATGCTGTGCGTGATGCGCCACAGCACGGCCGCCGCCAGCAGGGCTGCCGCCACGGTGAGCGCGATCATCCTGTTGCGCGAGCTGGTGTAAGCCTGGTGCGCCTCCGCGCTTGCCGCGCTGACCGCCTCGCCCTGGTATTTCGCCAGGTCGGTCAGCGCGTTCAGGTAAGCCGTCTGCTCCTTGCGCACGACGGTCAGCAGGTAGGTTACGACGTCATCGCGCTGTGCGGCATCAGCGGAGCGCTCCAGAAAATTCTGCTGCACGACGAGATAGCGATCGCGCGCTGCCAGCACGGCCTGCAGGCGCGTGCGGCTGCCCTCGTCCGTATCGTCGGCAATCAGTTTGCTGAGCTTATCGAGCTGCGCGGCGATATCGGCCTTGCGGTCCAGCACGCGCTGCAGTTCCTTTTTCACCGTGGCGGGATCGGTACTGAGCATCGCATTGCGCATGGCGCGGGCGATGTCGTTGACGCCGCCGATCGCTTCGTAGGCAGCGATGACCTTGGGTACCTTGTCGGATGCAATGTCCTCGGTGCCGTCATCAAGCTTGCCGAGGTTGGCGATGCCGATCGCCGAGATGCCTATCATGAAAGCCAGTGCCAGCCCGAGTCCGGCCGCCAGCCGGACACCGATCTTCCAGTTGCCAATACCCATAGGACTCCCCTTTGAATATGACCCGAACCGGATTCAGTATAGGCGAGTTTTTACTCCGCGCTGTCTCCAGCCAGGGCCTGCTCGATGTCGCTGCGCTGCAGCTCCGGTGCGAACTGGCGGATGAATTCGTAGGTGTAGGAGCGCAGGTAGGCGCCGCGGCGCAATGCCAGCCGCGTGGTGTTGGCGGCGAACAGGTGCGACGCTTCGATGGCGCGCAAGCCCTTGTCGCGGCCATGGTCGAAGGCCATCGACGCGACAAGGCCAACGCCCAGGCCCAGCGACACATACTGCTTGATCACGTCCGAATCCATCGCTGTCAGCACGATGTCCGGGCGCACGTCGGCCTTGCTGAAGGCGGCATCGATGTGGCCGCGGCCGGTGAAGCCCACGTCGTAGGTAATCAGCGGGAATTCGGCCAGGTCCTGCAGGCGGATCGGTGTGCGCGTGAGCAGCGGGTGGCCATCGGGCACCACGATCAGGTGGCTCCAGCGGTAGCAAGGGAAAGACACCAGGTCCGGGAACTGGGACAGGCCCTCGGTCGCAATGCCGATATCGGCCTTGCCGGACAGGACCCACTCCGCGATGTGGTCTGGCGCGCTTTGCTGCAGGGCGATGCGCACGTCCGGGAATTCATTGCGGAAGTGCTGCACGGCCTTGGGCAGCGCATAGCGCGCCTGGGTGTGCGTGGCGGCGATGGTCAGGGTGCCGCTGGACGTGCCGGTGAATTCCTGGCTTGCCTGCTGCAGGTTTTCCGCCTCGACCAGCAAACGGTCGATGATTTTCAGGATGCCCTTGCCCGGCTCCGTGAGCCCGGTCAGGCGCTTGCCGTTGCGCTCGAAGATAACGACGCCCAGTTCATCCTCCAGCTCGCGGATCTGGCGGCTCACGCCCGGCTGCGATGTGAAAAGCGCATTCGCCACTTCGGTCAGGTTGTAATTGCGGCGGGCCGCTTCGCGTATCGATCGCAGTTGCTGGAAGTTCATATGGCGGCGCCCTCATCGACAAATACGTGCAATTTCTTCGGACGCACCACCAGCGTTTCGCCATCCTTCAGCGCCAGCTGGGAATAGCGTTCGTTGGAGATGGTCGCTTCGATCAGCTGTGCATTGTCGGCGCGCTCCAGGTCCAGCTGGGCCAGCGGGCCGATGGCGTGGGCGCGGCGCAGCTTGACGACGATACCGTCCGCATCCGGCGTGTAGCGGTCGATTTCCAGGTCGTGCGGGCGCACATATGCGGTGCCTTTGCCGTCCCGCGTTGCGTCGTGGCCCTCTACATCGAACTGGATACCGTCGCTGGCCATCACGCCTTCGTGCACGCGGCCGTGGAAGACGTTTACATTGCCCAGGAAGCCATAGACGAAAGGCGACGCGGGCTGGTTGTAGACCTCGTCCGGTGCGCCCAGCTGCTCGACGCGGCCCTTGTTCATCAGCACCACCTGGTCGGCTACTTCCAGCGCTTCTTCCTGGTCGTGAGTCACGAAAATCGAGGTCACGTGCAGGTCGTCATGCAGGCGGCGCAGCCAGCGGCGCAGTTCCTTGCGCACTTTCGCGTCCAGCGCGCCGAATGGATCGTCCAGCAAGAGCACGCGCGGCTCCACGGCCAGCGCACGGGCCAGGGCGATACGCTGACGCTGTCCGCAGGACAGCTGCGGCGGATAGCGGTCGGCCAGCCAGTCCAGCTGCACCAGCTCCAGCAGGTCCTTCACCTTGCGGCGGATCTGGTCTTCCGACGGGCGCTCGTTGCGCGGCTTCACGCGCAGGCCGAAGGCCACGTTCTCGAACACCGTCATGTGCTTGAACAGCGCGTAGTGCTGGAACACGAAGCCCACCTGGCGCTCGCGCACGTGGCGGTCGGAGGCGTCCTGGCCGTCCAGCAGCACCTGGCAGGAATCCGGGTGTTCCAGGCCGGCGATGCAGCGCAGCAGCGTGGTCTTGCCGCAGCCCGATGGGCCCAGCAGCGCGGTCAGCTCGCCCGACGGGAAGTCCAGCGACACGTTATTCAGGGCGACGAAATCGCCAAAGCGCTTGTTGATGTTCTTGACTGCGATTGTCATTTCAATGCTCCTGTGCGTCGTCGGCCGTGTTCTCGTGCAGACGCCACTCGATAAAGGTTTTCAGTGCCAGCGTGACCAGGGCCAGCAGCGCCAGCAGCGAGGCCACGGCAAATGCGGCCGCGAAGTTGTATTCGTTGTAGAGGATCTCGACCTGCAGCGGCATCGTGTTGGTCTCGCCGCGGATATGGCCGGACACCACGGACACGGCGCCGAACTCGCCCATTGCGCGGGCATTACACAGGATCACGCCATACAGCAGGCCCCATTTGATGTTCGGCAGCGTCACGCGGAAGAAGGTCTGCCAGCCGTTCGCACCCAGCACCACGGCCGCTTCCTCTTCCTCGCTGCCCTGCGCCTGCATCAGCGGGATCAGTTCGCGCGCCACGAAGGGGAAGGTGACGAAGATGGTTGCCAGCACGATCCCCGGCACAGCGAACAGGATCTTGATGTCGTGCTCGGACAGCCAGGGACCAAGCCAGCCCTGCGCGCCGAACAGCAGCACATAGATCAGGCCCGAGATCACGGGCGACACGGAGAACGGCAGGTCGATCAGCGTCAGCAGGATGCTTTTGCCGCGGAATTCGAACTTGGTGATGCACCAGGACGCGGCCACGCCGAACACCAGGTTCAATGGCACGGCGATGGCGGCCGTAATCAGCGTCAGCTTGATGGCGGAAATCGCGTCTTCCTCGACGATGGCCGTTGCATAGGCATCCCAGCCCTTCTTCAGCGCTTCGGTAAATACTGCTACCAGCGGCACGAACAGGAACAGCGTGAGGAAAGTCAGCGCCACCAGGATCAGGGCGCGGCGCACCCAGACCGGTTCCAGCACTTCATGACGGGTCGGCAGCTCGCCGCGGCGGGTCGTCGCGCTCATTTGCCGCTCCTTCCGCGCGTCCAGGCCTGCAGCAGGTTAATCGTCAGCAGCAGGATGAAGGAGACGATCAGCATCATGACGGCGATGGCGGTGGCGCCCGCGTAGTCATATTGTTCCAGCTTGGTGATGATGAACAGCGGCGTGATCTCGGACACCATCGGCATATTGCCGGCAATGAAAATCACAGAACCATATTCGCCGGTGGCGCGCGCGAAGGCCAGCGCGAAGCCCGTCAGCAGCGATGGCAGGATGGTGGGGAACACTACGCGGCGGAACGTCTGGAAAGCCGAGGCGCCCAGGCTGGCGGCGGCTTCCTCCAGTTCGCGTTCGGCGTCTTCCAGCACGGGCTGCACGGTGCGCACCACGAAGGGCAGGCCGATAAAGGTCAGCGCCACCACCACGCCCAGCGGGGTAAAGGCCACCTTCACGCCCAGCACGCCCTCGAGATAGCGGCCAATCCAGCCGTTCGAGGAATACAGGGCCGTCAGCGTGATGCCGGCAACGGCGGTCGGCAGCGCGAACGGCAGGTCGACCAGCGCGTCGACGATGCGCTTGCCAGGGAACTTGTAGCGCACCAGCACCCAGGCAACCACACCGCCAAAGAAGACATTGAACAGCGCGCCGATGAAGGCGGCCCCGAAAGTGAGGCGGTAGGACGCCATCACACGCTCGTTCGTCACGGCGTTCCAGAAACCGTCCCAGCTCAGCGTGAAAGTCTTCAGGAAGACGGCCGACAGCGGAATCAGCACGATCAAGGTCAGATAAAAGATCGTGAATCCCAGCGACAAGTTGAAGCCAGGCATCACCCTGTAGGGCGCCTTCCTGGCTTTCACCGCTCCCGCCGGCGCAGAGACCGGCAACGCTACTGCTGACATATTATTCCTCTTATTACATTTCCGACTAATAGGGTCGAATAATCGCATTGCACCGTTATAAACCAAACTAACCTTTCGTCATTTGCTTAGATGCTAAAGACGGGGTGGCGTGTTACATTGGCGTTAAGTGTCTTGTTTTGGATTCTCTTGGAGGAGACTTGCAATGAACGATGCACTGCTGCTGACCGACCGCCTGTGCGACCTGACCGAAATGGCGCTCCAGGCCCACTCCATGCTCGAAAAAGCCGCCGTTTTCGCCGCCGCAAAGGCGATCGAAGGCGAATTTGCCCACTGTGAACGCAACCTCGACGAGGCGGCCGCCCACAAGGTCACGTCAATCTGCGCCACCATCTGCGCGGCCATCGGCTACGCCCCGGCGAACGGCAAGACCAATCCCCAGCTGATCGTCTGCGCCCGCACCGATATCGCCACGCTGCGCGAATTGCTCAAGCAACAAGCCGCCTTCGCGCCGCCCGGAGTCGTCACCACCGCCGCCGTCACGCACTGACCCAGCCGGTTCCCCTTCCGCGCCGCCAGCGCGGCTGCGGATGCACACAGGAGGTTTTTTGGTCCCCCCAACGCCTCCTTCGTGCTTCTTCGTGCCTTGTATCTACCCCGTTTCATGGCGTCACCCTTGGACGCGCCCCTGTGCCTCACGCACGGCGGATCAATGATCCGCCCTACACGCTTCCTGCTCCTTTGACGTCCCCCGTCACGGCGGCGAATCAAGGCCCCCGCCGCGTAGGGCGGATCATTGATCCGCCGTGCATGAGCCGCCCGAAAGCGTCCTCGCGCGTGGCTAGCGCTCCAGGTGATGGAAATACTTGTGCGGGATTTTGCGGAACTCCGCTGTCAGCGACGGGTTGTCGAGGCGAAGGATGGTGCGGTGGTTCAAGGCCGAGAGGTCGGTGGTGGGGAAGTAGTTCTCGCTGAGGAGGGCCTGGAAGGAGCCATCGTCGAAGGCGGCCTCGAGGCCGCGGGAGATGGCCTCGCGCAGGCGCTCGTTACCCTTCTGGACAAAGAACAGCCGCGCGAAGGGATAGATGATCAGCAGATTGCTGTCGACCACCGCGTGCGGCGCCGCGTCACCGTATTTATCGAGCAGGTAGTGGACCTCGTTTGCGCCCAGCGGAATGAAGTCGATGCGCTTGCGCTCGAGCAGCCGGAACAGGCCGTCCACCGACGCGGTGGTGACCTTGATCCCGGCGCGCTCCAGGATCGCGATATCCGACCAGCGCAGGCCCTGCCCCGCCGTTTTCTCCGACAGCTGCGTGATCGAGCGCATGCGTGCGTACTCGTCCGCATTATCCTTGTGCACCACGAGCAGGCGATAGCCGTTCAGCCCGCGGTCGATCGGAAAATACACGGGCAGGAAGCGATGTTCGAATTCGGCGCTGGTGCCGAAGTCGACCACGTTGACCTCGCCGCTGTCCAGCATGATCCGCGCCCGCTCCTGGTTCACATTCAGCGGATGCAGGCTAAGCTCGAAGTCGACGCCCGATTTGCGCAGGGCCAGGTTCAGCACCCGGTAGCCATAGGAATTCGCCTCCAGGCCATCCAGGTTCGGATACTTCACCTGCAGCGCCGGCTCGGCCCGCACGAAGCCGGAGAACAGCAAGCCTGCGAGCAGGACCGACGCCGCCAACATCATTGCTTACGCTGCTGCAGGAACCAGTCGAACAGGCCGGTCCTGGAGTCGTAAGCGTAGACCCAGGAGTCGACGTGGCCGCCTTCGGGCAGCACGGTGTACTTCACATTGCCGCCGGCGGCCTAGAGCGCGTCCACCAGGATG
>DASWYX010000192.1:0-11245 GCA_036404755.1 Pseudoduganella sp. | reverse complement strand
CTTAGCGTCCTTTATTTTCCGGTCGCCGAGGTGGCCCTTCAAGATCAGTCCTGGTCGTCCCAACGATGTTCATGCTCCCGGCGCCATTGCTGGTGGCGCTCCCATTCCTCATGACGACGCCACGCTTCACGCCGGCGCCATTCCTGCTGACGTCGCCATTGCTCACGCATCCATTCGCGTTCCTGCCGTTCGCGCCACTCATGACGTGTACGCCAGTCGGGAACCATGTCTCCGTCCGGGTCCCGATAATAGCCGGGCGGCACGACATACAGCGGCTGAGCCTGCACGACCGGAGGGTAATAGGGCTGCGCATCACCGGCAAAAATCCCAAATTGCACCTGAGCTGATGCCGCTTTCGCAACCGCTACCGTGAGCATGCCTGCCAACAGCGCTTTAGTATAAATCTTCATGGTATTGCCTCAGTCAGCGTTACGTGGGAAGGAAGTTTGCTTTCAACGATCGTGTTACCGGTTACCGAATGGGAGCGGATTGCGGTCATGGGCGACCTCATTGCCGGCATAGCCACCCAACAGGACGCCTGCCACGGTCGCAAGCTTTTTCCCATTGCCTCCGCCAATCTGGTTCCCCAGGACGCCCCCGATAACGGCGCCAATGCCCGTCCCTACCGGGTTCATATCGTTGACATACGTCTGAACCGGATGTTGAGCGTGGTAGGAACGTTCCTGCACATATGCCGGCTCACGGTCGGCTGATTCACGGTAGCCCGAGTCACGATACGACGGCTCATGACGGGCACTTTGAGTGTAGTGGTGCACCACCTTGCGATGGATGACTGGCGCGGGCTCTGCTAACCGCGCCGCAGCATACACAGGGACGCGTGTCACGTTGGGCGGCACTGCGTTGGAAGGCACTTCTTCAAACACGCGGCCGTCGGCCGTCTGGAAACGCGTCGGCGTTGCCGGCAACGGTGCCGATGCTGCCGACTGCACATTCGGAATCGCTGGAGCAGTCGGCATCAGATAGGCGGAACCCTGGGCTGTGGTCGTCAGCGTCGTGTCATCTGGCATTGCTTTGCCGTGTGACGACGGATACAGGCCAGTGATCGCAGCAACGCCTAGCAGGCTTACAACGGTCACCGCTGCCGCCGCGGTCACAACGAGGGGATGCAGTTGCTGGACAGGGGGGTTGGTCGAGGGTTCCATGGCGATCTCCATCTGAATGTAGCTTCATCGTAGATCGCGGTCACAAGGGCAGCAACGCAAAACCTGTTTCAATCGTAAGTACGCGTTACATTCACTTTTGGGCCGGATGTTTCAAGGCGAACGTGCTGCCGATGGGCCGTTTCCGCTCCGTTGCGGAGAGCCCGCAGCGCCGGGCGTATCGCCCAGCGACTGGCGCGGCTTTCATCGCGCGTCGATGACTGACCCCACGCGCTGCAACGCGGCGGCGCAGGTATTGGGGCCTGCAAACTGTTGCCGGTTGAGTGGGGAGCCGGCCGGCATCCGGTCTGTAATGTAGAATATCGCTGATTCAGTGAATGGTGCCCTCCAGTTTTTCGGCCGGAGGGTGAAACGGGAAGCCGGTGACGCATGGGATTTTCATCGCATGCCAGTCCGGCGCAGCCCCCGCTGCTGTATGCCTGACGACTTTGATCGAACGCCACTGTGCCCGGCACGGGAAGGCAAGATCAAAGAAGGATGAGGGCAAGCCAGAAGACCGGCCAGTCACGATTGCTTGTGCAAAACCCGGGGTGAGGTTTTGCCTGGTGGCTGCCGCACGCGGCAGCCTGTGTTCGTGCGCGCCCGGCGCGCTTTACCGGTCCAATTCAAATTGAGCACTTCTACATTCGTGCGGATTCTCGCGGCGCTGCTGTGCGTCGTGGCCTGCGCACGCGGACAGGCCGCCACCTTGTTCGCCATCGTGACTGAGCGCGCCGCTCCGGCAGCCATCGAAGCGGCTCACCGCCACCTGGCCAGCCACCCGCAGGACCGAATCGTATTGCGTACCCCGGCGCAGTGGATGGCTGCGAGCGAACGCGATGCCGGCCTCTGGATACAGCAGGCCGACAGCGTGCTGGCGGTTTCCCTGTTCGGCGACCCGGCGCGCCGCCTGAAGGAAGTCCTGCCGCGACACGCCAGGAGACAGGCCAACGTCCTGGCCTTCAACGGCGAAGCGAGCCTCAGTCTGATGAGCCGCAGCGCGCAGGGCAGTCTGCAGGACTTTTCGCCCGATGTATTGCGCGATCTGTCGACGGAAACGCCGCCGCCCGGCGCCATCAAGGTGGCGCGGGCCCATCCCGCCGCAAGCCATTGGCTGGCCGCGCGCCAGGTGTGGCAGGCGGGCGGCGCCGACAACACGGCGGCGCTGTTCGCGCATCTGCTGGATCCCTCCGTGGCATTGGCCAGCCCGCTGCCCGAACCCACGCTGCGCCTGCGCGTGGGCCGGGGCGAGCTGACGGATGCCGGCGCCTGGGGCAATGCCGCGCAACTGGGCTTGAAGGCCGAGCCGACTGTGGTGGTGCTCGACCTATCGAATATGGACAGCATGGTGCCCGCCGCAGTCTGCCAGCGCATCGAACAGCGCGGCCAGCCCTGCGTGCAGGTGATGACGCGCTGGGGTGGGGCTTCGCGCGAGGCACTGGAACGCTTGCCCCAGCTGGTCGCGCCCGCCCAGCCGGCCGCGCTGGTGGTGCTGCAGGACTTTGTGGTGGGCGCGGCCGAAGGGCGCGAGGCGGTCACGGAAGCGCTGAAGCGGCTGAATGTGCCGGTGTTCAAGGCAATCCGCCTGTCCGACCGCAGCGCGCTGCAATGGCGCCTGTCGCCGGACGGCCTGCCGCCGGACTCAGTGCAATACCGGGTGGCGCTGCCGGAGCTGCAAGGCATCGGCCAGCCCATCGTAGTGGCGGCGCTGGGCCAGGCGCAGCGCGACAGGCTGACCGGCATCGAGAACCGTCCACCGGTGATTCTGCCGGCGGAGGCGGACAGGCTGTCCGCGCGCGTCAGCCGCTGGCTCGCCCTGCGCGCGAAGGCCAACCGCGACAAGCGCGTGGCGCTGATCTATTACAACCACCCGCCCGGACGCCAGAACATCGGCGCCGACAACCTGGACGTGCCGGCCTCGCTGTTCGACATGCTGCACGCCATGAAAGACGCCGGCTACACGGTCGGCGACCTGCCCGCATCGCCCGAGGCGCTGCTGGACATGATCATGGCGCACGGCGTCAACCTGCCGGAAGACCGCGCCGCCTTGCGGGAACTGAGCGGCACGGTGAACAGCGTCAGCGCGGCCGACTACGCGCGCTGGTTCGGCACGCTGCCGCCGCGCGTGCAGGGTGAAATGAGCAGCGGCCTGCTGGGCCGCCTGCATGCCGACGTGCTGGAAGCCGAAGCGGGCGGCGAGCGGGCTCTCGGCCGCAAGCAGGCCGACGTCATCCTCCGGGAGTTGCAGCACCTGGTGGAGGGCGCCGACCACCCGCAGCGTGAAGCCGCGATCCGTGATCTGGCCGCGCTGGCGGAAGGCTATCGCGCCTGCCTCGAAGTGCGCGCGGCCCGTCCCTGCGCAGCGCTGGCGCCTCTCAGCAAGCGCCTGACCGGCTATGGCATCGAAGGCCTGAAAGGGTGGGGCGCGGCGCCCGGCCGGATCATGGTCGACAGCGGCAAGCTGCTGGTGCCCGGCCTGGTGTTCGGTAACGTATTCGTCGGCCCGCAACCACCGCGCGGCTGGGAAGTGGACGAGGAACTGCTGCACGCGAACACCAGCATTACGCCGCCGCACCAGTACCTCGCCTTCTACCATTGGGTGCGCGACCGCTTCAAGGCCGATGCGCTGGTGCATATTGGCCGCCATTCCACCTACGAATTCTTGCCCGGCAAAGCGGTCGGCCTGAGTTCCGACGATTATCCGAGCCTGATCGCGGGCGACCTGCCCGGCATCTATCCCTATATCGTCGATGGCGTAGGGGAGGGCACGCAAGCGAAACGGCGCGGCCTGGCGGTCATCGTTGACCACCTGACGCCGCCGCTGGCCAGCACGCCGCTGTACGACGAATTGCTGGCGCTGCGGCAGGTCGTCGAGAGCTATGAAGCCGCCAGCTCGGAGTCGCTGAAATCCCAGGCCGCGGCGCTGATGCGCGAGCGCGTCAATGCGCTGAACCTGAAGGCCGAACTGGAAGCGTCCATGGCCGACGTACTTGCCGTGCGCGGCATCGGCTTCGATGCGGCCGACGACGATCTGCTTGCGCACGAGGTAGGCCATTACCTGACCAAGCTGCAGGAAAAGTTCATGCCGCATGGCCTGCACGTTTTCGGCCGTCCCTGGCAGCAGGAATCGATAAGCCTGATGCTCGATTCGATGAAGAAGGGCGGCATCGATGGTCCGGACATCGCCGCCAGCCTGGCCGATTCGCCGCGCCGCGAGATGGCGGCGCTGCTGGCCGGCCTGGATGGGCAGTTCATTGCGCCGGGCAAGGGCAATGACCCGCTGCGCTCGCCCGAAGCGCTGCCCACCGGGCGCAACTTCCATGCGGTGGACGGCGACATCCTGCCCACCCGGCTGGGCTACCAGCTGGGCGAGCGCATGGCGGCCAAGGCCGACGCTCGCGATACGTCGGGCAAGGGCAGCGAGGGCATCATCCTGTGGGCGTCGGACGCCGTGCGCGACGAAGGCGTGATGGTGGCGTTCGCGCTGGCCATGATGGGCGCGGAGCCCGTATGGAATGCGCGCGGCATCGTCACCGACGTGCGCCTCAAGCCAGGCGCCGTCCGCCGCGACGCGCTGGTCACCACTTCCGGCCTTTTCCGGGACCTGTATCCGAACCTGATCCGCCTGATCGACCGCGCTGGCCGCCTGGCGTTGGCCGCCTCGGCGACCATCTTGGCCGAGCAGGAGCCAGCCCTGCAGGAGGGGCTGCAGGCCGCGCTCGCGCCGGTGCCCGGTGTGGCCTGGGGCCGTGAAGACCCGGCGCGTAATCGCCTCGCGGCCCAGTGGCTGCTGCGCCAGCGTGCATTGACCGGCGGCGGCATGTCCGCCGCCGATGCCGGCCGGGCCGCCGCGCAGCGTGTGTTTGGAGATGCGCCCGGGGCTTACGGCGCCGGCGTCAACCGCCTGACCGAGCGTTCCGGCGCCTGGCGCGAACGCGACGAGATCGGCCGCGCCTACCGCAACCGCATGGGCCACGCCTACGGACTCGATGCCAGTGGTGAAGCCAACCACGCCGCCTTCGACGTAGCGCTGACCGGCATCGAACGCACCTACCATGGCCGCGCCAGCAATCTCTACGGCCTGCTCGACAACAACGATGCATTCGACTACCTGGGCGGCCTCTCGCTGGCGGTCGAGGGCCGCACCGGCCGCGTGCCCGAAGCGCTGATCCTGCAGCACGCGCAGCCAGGCCGCGCCGACGTCGAGCCGCTGGCGTCAGCCCTGCTCGGCGAATTGCGGGGGCGCTTCCTCAATCCGGCCTGGCTCAAGCCGCTGATGGGCCATGGCTACGCCGGCGCCCGCACCATGGGCCAGGAATTCCTGGAAAACCTGTGGGGCTGGCAGGTGACGCGTCCCGACCTGGTGAAGAACTGGGCCTGGGACGAGGTGAAGTCTGTGTATTTCGACGACGCGCACAAGCTGGGATTGCCGCAATTCCTCGGCCAGCAGCATAACGCGCACGTCAAGGCGCACATGCTGGCCATTTTCATGGTGGCCGCCGAAAAGGGCTACTGGAAGACCGACCCCGCCACCGTCAGGCGCATGGGCGGCGAACTGGCGCAGCTGGTGGCCCGGAATGGCCTGCCGGGCAGCGGCCACACCGCCCCCGATCACCCCATGTGGGCCTGGCTCTCGCCGCAGCTGGATGGGGCGGACGCGCAGGCGCTTGGCGTGGCGCTGGCGAAAGCGCGCGGCGACATGCTGCCCGCCACCGCGGCAAGCACGCCTCGGGCGGCCGCCTCGGCAAACCAGCCCCGCCCGGCGCCAACGCGCAGCAAGCTTTTACGCGCCGCCAGCGCGCAGGCCGCGCCAACGTTAGCGCCAAACCCTGCACCGGCGCCGGCGGCCACAGCGCGCGTTTATGAGCTGCGCGAACAATCCCACCCGGCGGAGCCGTCCGCCATACGGATCATTAAACTGCTGGCATCCCTCGCCGCCGCCTGTGCGCTATTTGCGCTGGGCCTGTGGCGCGGCCGCCAGGTCCCTCAACCTGCAAGGAGTCTCACATGATTGAATCGTTTTCGTTCGCCTGGCTGCATGGCGCGGTCAGCTGGCTGTTGATGCCTTCCCTGGGAGCGCTGCTGGTCGCCTGCGCCATCGCGCTGGTGGAGGCGGGCATCGCCGTCGGCGAGCGCTTTCATGGCCTGGGCCAGTTGCGCGCCGGCGGTGACGTGGCCCGGGTGCAGGCGCTCGCCCGCCACCGCCTTGAGCGTGCCGACCTGCTGGCGCGCATCCCGCCGATGCTGGGACTGATGGCCACGATTATCCCGCTGGGCCCGGGCCTGGCCGCGCTGGGCGCCGGCGATCCCGCGAAGCTGGCGAGTGCCGTCACGGTGGCCTTCGATGCGACGGTACTCGGCCTTGTCGCCGGCATTGGCGGCCTGGTGATCGGCAAGCTGCGCCGACGCTGGTATGAAGAAACGCTGGACGCAATGGAGCACGCGGCATGAGCGGCCAGGCTGCCCGCAAGCGCCTGCGCCTGTATTCTCACCTCGACTCCCGTTTTGACCAGAGCGACGAAGATCCGCGCGCCAGTCTCGTGAACCTGGTTGACGTGATGCTGGTCTTCGCCTGCGGCCTGATAGCTGCCATCGCCGGCGCCAACGGCGCCCTGAAGTCGCCGCAGCCGGTGGAGAAGGGCAAGCAGATCGAGCGGCCCGCCGACGGCATTACGCAGGACGGCAGTGGCTATGACCGGGTTGGCGAAGTATTCCGCGATCCGAAGACCGGGAAGCTGATGCTGGTCGAACCGGCGCCAAAGAGCCCACGCAAAGCATTACCTTGACTCGCGCGAAGTATTGAGATCGGCGATCGCCTGCCACAATGCCTCGGCGACCGGCGCCTTGGCCTGGAAATAGCGTTTCGAGAACGCCAGGAAGAATTTCTCGGTAGTGAATGGCGCCGGCAGGGCCTCGATCCTGTCCGCCCACTTTGGCTCGCGCAGCAGGACCAGGCCATCGTTCTCGGGCAGCACGGCGAGATCGCCGCGCTTGCCGATCAGTTTCAGGAAATTCTGCTCGGCCGCCGCCGCGCCGCTATCGAAGGGAATATGCATCGCTTCGAGCCGGCGGGTAATGAACACGTGGCCTGTTTGTGCCAGCACCGGGCCATTCAGGTTCGTAAATCGCCGGCCATCCCAGGAGGCCCGGCTGCCTTTGCTGCGAAATACCAGGGCACGCGTGGATGCCACCGACTTTGCAGGGTCCGCGCGACCGTTGTGTAGAGGAAAGACGTACTTTTTCAGCGCCTGCGGCTCGAACTCCGCCGGCGCAATCGCATCGGCGCCGCCGTTTTGCATTTCGGCCTCGCATCGCCGCACCGGCATCGGCACGATCTGAAGGTCGACGCCGGCGCGTGCAGCGGCCATTTTCAGCAGCACCTGCGCGGTGCCGTCCCGGTCGGGAAAATAGAAAGGCGGATGCGGCTGGTCGTCGCTGCACACTCGTATGGTTTCCGCGGCGCCCGCGGGGAGCGCCGGGAATGCCAGCAAGGCGGCAAGGATAGCGGTAAACAATCGGGTCATGTGCCACTCCACACCGCTATGGTAGCGCAATGGGCGCACCCCATGGCAGCCATTGACTTAATAGGACAAACGACATAACAATGTCGCTCTGTTATTCCTGCCTGAAGATCAACAAGATGACCGCATCCACCGCCGAGAAACGCGCGCCGAGAAAGCGCCGCATAGCCGAGGAAACTTCCGCCGAACCAGTGCGGCGCGATTTGCGCGCGCAGGGACAAAGGACACGCAACCTGATCGTCAAGGCGGCGCGCAAGCTGCTGCTCGAAGGCGGCAGCCTGGAATTCACCTTGCGCGAGGTGGCGCTGAGGGCCGATATCAGCATCAGCAACCTGCAGTACTACTTTCCGACGCGGCTGTCGGTGCTGCGCGCGGTCGTCGAACCCGTGGTCGAGGCATACCTGGCCGATTTGCGCGACGCGATCAGGAAAGGCGACGTTCCCCGCGAGACGTTGACCGGCCTTGTGGCGCGCGCCATCATTGATGCCAAGGACGTGGAAAGCTCCGCGCTCTGGTGCCATTTCGCTTCCCTGGCGGCGGTCGATACCGAATGTTCGCGCCTGCTCGACGAATGGTACGAGACGCTGACCAATGAAATCGGCTCGCTCTTCCACAAGATCAATCCCGCATTCAAGATGAGCGACTGTCTGCAAAAAGCCACGCTGCTGATCGCCATGGCCGACGGTATCGCCTTCCAGGCGGGAGCGGGCCGCCGCCAGCGCGATTACCTGCGCCACCTGGACGCGCAGCTGCTGTCGCTCATCGAGTGCATGCTGCGCTAACCCTCCCGGTAACTCATTCTTTTTAAAGCGGCGGGCCACAGGTCCGCCGCTGTCGTTTTAAATTTACTTTGTACTTTTGTCCTAAGTTTGGTAATCTGCCCTAAATCAAGAAGCCAACCGGGGCCGGGAACCCGGTTGCAAACATCGAAAGGAGACACACCAAATGATTCGCCTGTATAAATCCACGGCGCTGCCGATGGCGGGGCTGAGTGGTTTCGAGACGCCCTTGAGTGAAGAGGAAGGCGCGATCCAGCACACCGTGCACCGCCTCGCGCGCGACGTGCTGCGCCCCATTGGCCGTGAGCTGGACCGCATGGCTCCGGAAGAAGTGATCGCGCCCGGCTCGCCCTACTGGGTTGCCATGTTTGAAGCCGCCAAGCTGGGCCTCGACCCGCAACTGATTTCCCAGTTTCCCCCTGAAATGGCGGTGCGTATCGAATCGCTGATTGGCGAAGAACTGGGCTGGGGCGATTCCGGACTGGCTGTGTCGATCGGCGTCGCCACCGCGCCGCTGATGATGGCGCAGTCCGTGGGCAACCAGGAGTTGATCGATCTGTGTACCGGCAAGATCGGCTGCTGGATCAACACCCAGCCCGATCGCGGCTCCGATGCCGCCATCCTGTACCGCGAAGAGCTGGCGGCCGACGGCAAGCAGCCGGTCGGCAACCTCACCGCAAAAGTGGGCGAGGACGAGATCACCATCAATGGGCAAAGCTCGGCGTGGATTTCGAATGGCTCCGTGGCGCAGGTTGCGCTGGCCTATATGGCTGCCGATTATGGCGACGGATTCCACAGCAGCGGAAAGCACTGCAACTTCACCAACGGCATTGCGATGATCATCCCGCTCGACCTGCCGGGCATCACGCGCGGCAAGCCGTTGGCGAAGATTGGCCAGCGCGCGCTGCCGCAGGGCGAGATCTACTTCGACAACGTCAAGGTACCGAAGCGATTCGCCATTGCGCTGCAGGAGGAATACCTGGGCAACCTGGCTTCGATGTGGTCTTTCGCAGGAACCCATATGTGCCAGGTCTTCGTCGGTGCGGCGCGTGCAGCGTTCGAGCTGGCCCTTGCCTACACCCACGAGCGCAGACAGGGCGGCTCACTGCTCATCGACCACCAGATGACGCATCTGCGTATCGGCGAAATGCTGCGCCGCCTGGAAATGGCGCGGGCGATCGCGCGCCGCAGCCTGTCCTTTGCGCGTATGTCGCCGCAAAGCCATCCTTATGTCACCGCGCAGGCCAAGGTCAGCGTGACGGAAGAGGCGATGAAGATCACGCACGAAGCCTTCCAGCTTTTCGGCGGCAACGGCACCACGCAGGAATACCCGATCGAGAAGATGTTCCGCGACGTGCGCTCTGCGCTGATCGAGGATGGCGAGAACTATATTCTGACTTCCCGCCTGGGCGTGATGGCGAGCCAGCTTTACCAGAACGGCTGGACGCAGGAGTAAGCGCCATGGACTTCAAGACCTATATGCTCCTTTTCGGCACTGCGGTACTGGTGGTGACTTCGCTCGTCTACGGGGTGAAGTTCCTCAAGCGGGGCAATTACCTGCTCGGGATCGAATGGTTGATCGTCACTTTCTCGGCAACGAACTTCCTGATCTTCGCCCTGGCCGGTGTGCAATCCAGCTACAGCATCTCGTATTTCTGCGATGCCTTCTCGCGCGCCTTTGGCATACCGGTGATTACCGTCGCGGGGCTGATGGCGATCACGCATGGCTACAAACCTTCGCTGAGGGCGGACGTCACGCTGTTTGTGCTGTCGTTCGTCGGCGGGCTTGTTCTCGTAGCGGCGGCTGCCGTTGAGCCGTTCAAGCCTTATTTCTACCTCGTGATGTGGACGGCGTTCTCGCTCTATCTCGCGTATTTCGCCAAGCGGCTGCTGAATGTAGGCGAGGGTGGCCACGCCATCGGCGTCGTGCTGGTGCTGGTGTCGGCACAGGCCATCGCCAGCATCTATGACTTCTACACCATCCCGGGCGACACCCCCGACCACGTGATCTTTTACATCTTCGCAGGACTGGCCTGGTCCTTCCTGTGCGTGGAAATGTATTACGCGTATTGCGCACTGGAGCGCGCAGAGCGGCGCGCAGTCCTGGAAGAGCAGCAAATCTACGGAAAGGTTTACACATCATGAAGCGGCAACTGATTATCCCGCCTGGCACCCAGGCACTTTACGACGCCTTCCATTTCTCGCCTGCGACCCGCGTCGGCGACATCATCTGGGTATCCGGCCAGGTTGGCCTGGACGCGGAAATGAAGCCCGCTGAAGGCATGGAAGCACAGGCGAGGCTGGCCTTTGGCTACCTGAAATACATCCTGGAGGAAGCCGGAGCAACGCTGGCCGACGTGGTCGAACTCACTACCTTCCACACGGCGCTGCAGCGCGACGTCGAGGCTTTCGCGAAAGTGAAGGATGAATTCTTCCCCCGTAGCTATCCGTCCTGGACCGCGGTAGGCCTGACGGAGCTGGCCTTGCCGGGACTGTGCATCGAGATCCGTGCTGTCGCCGTGGCGGGCAGCGGCGAGAAGTAGTCCCTTCATTTTTTTCGACGTATGTTTGTACATTTGTCCTAAATTTGGTTTGTTGTCCTGGCGGCGTGGCCGCACATATTACAAAGGGAGACGATGGTGAACCTCAAGACAGTGTTGTGCAGCACGATGCTTGTGCTGGGCGGAGCGGCCGGTGCGGCCGATCCTGATCTGGATGCAGCGCGGCTTGGCAAGGACCTGACTCCGGTCGGCGCCGAGCGGGCAGGCAATAAGGAAGGCACGAT
>DASWYX010000191.1:0-7467 GCA_036404755.1 Pseudoduganella sp. | reverse complement strand
ATAGTGGACTCATCAACTTCACTAACCGAAAGGAAGCATCATGAAAAAGGGATACTGGACTGTCGCCTACCGCAAAATTCCGGACTTTGCGTCCGTGAAGGCTTACGCAGCGGCTGCGAATCCGATCATTGCGTCTCATGGCGGGAAGGTACTTGGCTTTGCGGGCGATGACATCGTGGTGCATGAACAGGGCCTGCCGCTGTTGTCGGTGATCGTGGAGTTCGACAATGTGCAGAAGGCGCACGAGGCTTACAACGATCCGGCTTACCTCGCCACCCTGGAGATGTTCGCGCCGGGGACGGAGCGGGATTTGCGGATTTTCGAAGGGGTTTAAAGCCGTCACGGCGCATACACGGCGGATCAATGATCCGCCCTACACGGTAAAACTGGCGATGAACGCGTCGCGCGCGGCATGGTGTGGAATATCGCGTCGCCACACGAGCAAGGTTTCCACTTCGGCCACCTCCGGCGGCAAGTCGTGGCACTGAACGGTCCGTCCCAGCCCGCGCTGCCTGAGCACTTCGCGCGGCATCATGGCCACGCCCATGCCGGCGGCAACGCAACCGATGATGGCCTCGAAGGTGCCAAACTCCGACACCCGCGCCGGCGCGATGCCTGCATCGGCAAACCACCACTCCAGCCGCCGCCGGTACGAGCATCCGCTGCGGAACCCCAGCAGCGTGCGCCGCGCCACGTCCGACGGTTGCGTGACTGGCCCCTGCAGGGCATCCGTCAGCAGCACCAGCTCCTCGACGAACACCGGCACCTGTTCCAGCTCCGGCCTTTCGATTGGCGCGGCCACCAGCGCCACGTCCACCTTATGGTTGAGCACCGCCTGCACCAGGTAATCGGTCGGCCCCGTATCGAGCACAAGGTCGACTTGCGGATATTTGCGGTGGAACCCGCCCAGCACGCGCGGCAGGCGCGCCGCGGCGGTGGTTTCCATCGACCCGATGCGCAGCTGCCCGGAAGGCTCCTGCTCGCCGCGCACCGAGGACTGCGCCTCGTCCGCCAGCGCCAGCAGGCGGTCGGCGTATTCCAGCAACCGCGTGCCTTCAGGCGTGATCAGCATGCGCCGACCGGAACGGTGAAACAGCGTTACGCCCAGCGACTCCTCCAGCTGGTTGAGGCGCGCAGACACGTTCGACTGCACGCGGTGCAGCCGCGCGGCAGCCTGGGTCACGCTGCCCTCTTCGGCAACCGTCTTGAAAATGCGCAGGGAGGATAGTTCCATTTCGTTCTCCATTGAAGATGGATGGCTTCATTATTATTCATTTTTATTGATACGTGAAGTCCTCTAAAGTGCTATCAATGAAAGCCGGGAGTTCACCATGAAAAAGCCTTCCCTCGCAGTTCTTTTGGCGACCAGCTTCGCCTTCATCATCGTCCAGCTGGACGTTACCATCGTCAACGTGGCCCTGCCGGAAATCGGCCGGGAACTAGGCGCGGAGGTAAGCCAGCTGCAATGGGTGGTCGATGCCTATACGCTGGGCTTCGCCGTCTTCCTGCTCTCGGCCGGCGTGCTGGGCGACCGCTTCGGCTCGCGCCGCGTCTTCCTCGGCGGTTTCGCGCTATTCGCGCTGGCTTCCCTGGCCTGCGCCGTGGCGCCCAGCGTGCTGGCGCTCAACCTGGCGCGCGCCGTACAGGGCGTTGGCGCGGCGCTGCTGGTCCCCAGCTCACTCGCCATCCTGAACGCCACTTACGCGCATGACCGCGCCCAGCTGGCCAGGGCGATCGCCCTGTGGACGGCGGCCGGCGGCGTCTCCATCGCCGCCGGACCGGTGCTGGGCGGCGTGCTGATGTCCTTCTCCGGCTGGCGCAGCATCTTCTGGGTCAACGTGCCGATTTCCATCATCGGCTTCTGGCTCACTTTGCGCGTGGTGCCCGCCCTGCGCGGCAAGGACCCCGGCCGCACCTTCGACCTGCCGGGCCAGGTGCTCGCCATCATCGCGCTGACCGCCTTCATCGGCGCCGTGATCGAGTTCAATGAGCTGGGCCTTTCCAGCCATCTGGTGCAGGGCGCGCTGCTGGTGGCCCTGGTGGCGGGCGCGCTGTTCATCCGCGTGGAGCAGCGTAGCGCCGCGCCCATGTTGCCGCTTGGCCTGTTCCGCCAGATCGGATTCTCGGGGGCCGTGCTGTTTGGCGTATTCGTCAACTTTGCCTATTACGGCATTATTTTCGTGCTCAGTTTCTACCTGCAGAAAGTGCGCGGCTTCTCCGTGCTGCATGCGGGCCTGATCTTCCTGCCGCTGACGGGCACCTTCATCTTCTCGAATATCGCCAGCGGCAAGCTGCAGGCGAAGGTCGGCTCGCGCATTCCGATGATCGTCGGCGGGCTGATTGGCGGCGCGGGCTATGCGCTGCTGAGCATGTTCGGCGTGTCCGTCAATGCCAGCTTCCTTGAAATGCTGCCGGGGCTGGCCCTGATCCCCGCCGGCATGGGCCTCGCCGTGCCCGCGATGACCACATCCATTCTCTCAGCCGTGGACAAGAGCCAGGCCGGTACCGCTTCCGCCGTGCTGAATACGGCGCGCCAGGTGGGCGGCGCCATGGGCGTGGCCATCTACGGCGCCCTGATTGCGGGGTCTGACCCCGACACGGCGATCCATGGCATCCAGCTGGCACTGGTGATTTCCACCAGCCTGCTGCTGCTGGGCGCTCTCGTTGCCTGGCATGCGATCGCTGCCCCGCACACGCAAGCGTCACTTATTACATCAGGTAGCAAGTGAAGTGCGCAAGCCCATCTTTATTGACGCGCCGGTGAGTCATATAGTGAATCCAACGAAACACACTTCGCTGGAGCAAGCAAAAATGGCTACCCACCCTGAAATCCTGAACCTGGTTGACCGCTACTTCACCGGCGTCTTCAACGGCGACACCGAACTGCTGGCCACCCTGTTCGATCCGGCAGCCCAGGTGTACGGCGTGATCGACGGTGCGCCTTACCACAAGACCGCTTTCGACTACATGGCTGGCGTTGCCAAGCGCCAGAGCCCGGCCTCGCTGGGCGAACCCTACCGCATGCGTACCCTGGCGGTGGATGTCCTGGGCGATATCGCCAATGTCCGCCTGCACTCCCCGATGCTGGACTTCGATTACTACCTGTACCTGACGCTGGCCAGGCGCCAGGACGGCTGGAAGATCGTGAACAAGACTTTTACCCAACCCTCTGCAAACTAAACAAGGAGATTCACCATGCCATACGTAAATATCCGCGTCACCAAGGAAGGCGTGACCCCGGAACAGAAGCTGGAACTGATCAAAGGCTCCACCGAACTGCTGCAGCGCGTTCTGAACAAGAACCCGGCCACCACCTTCGTGATCATCGATGAAGTGGAAACCGACAACTGGGGCATCGGCTACGACAACGTTACAACCCTGCGCGCGCAAGCGGCTGCAGCGAAATCCAAATGAGCATCTTTGACTTATTCCGCAAAAAGGACAGCACCATGAACTCGAACATCGTCATCGTTTATCACAGCGGCTACGGCCACACCTCCAAAGTGGCCGAGGCAGTGGCCGCAGGCAGCGGCGGCAAGCTGCTCGCCATCGACGCCGACGGCAACCTGCCGGAAGGCGGCTGGGAAGCGCTGGACAGCGCCAAGGCCATCATCTTCGGCAGCCCGACCTATATGGGCAATGTGAGCTGGCAGTTCAAGAAGTTTGCCGACCAGTCGTCCAAGGTCTGGTTCAGCCAGGGCTGGAAGGACAAGCTGGGCGCCGCCTTCACCAATTCCGCCTCCGTCGCCGGCGACAAGCAAACCACGCTGTACACCATGTTCACCCTGGCGCAGCAGCACGGCATGCTGTGGGCCGGCACCGGCATGATGCCGAGCAACGCCAAGGCCGCCAAGCGCGACGACATCAACTACCTGTCGTCCTTCGCGGGCCTGGCGACCGCTTCGCCGTCCGACGCATCGGTGGATGAAGTGCCGCAGGGCGACCTGGCCACGGCAAAGCTGTTCGGCGAACGCATCGCCGCGGCAGCCCAGCGCCTGGCAGCTTAATTCCCCTCCAGCAGCGGCAGGTTCACGGTGAACCTGCTGCCCTTCCCCGGCCCATCGCTGAAGGCGGACACACTGCCGCCGTGCAGTTCTACCAGCGTTTTCACCAGCGCCAGCCCGATCCCCAGTCCGCCCTGCGACCGGTCCGGCGTGCGCTTGGCCTGCGCGAACAGCTCGAAGGCGCGCGCCACCAGTTCTTCATCCATGCCGATGCCGTTATCGGTCACGCAGATGCGGACCTGGCCATCTTCTAACGCCATCGCCACGGACATTTGGCCGCCGTACGGCGTGTACTTGGCCGCGTTAACGAGAATATTCGCCAGCACCTGTACTAGCCGTTTATGGTCGCCGCTCACCAGGGCGGGCTTGGGCAAGGTATGCGCCGCCAGATGATGCCGTCGCGCCTCGATCGCCGGGCCGGCCTGCTCCAGGGCATCGAGCACCACGCGGCGTGCGTCCAGCACCTGCATATCCATTTCGATCAGCCCCTTGGTAACGCGGGACACGTCCAGCAGATCGTCGACCAGCCCCGCCATATGCCTTACCTGGCGCTGCACCACGGCGCTGACGCGGCGGATCTTGTCCTGGTCGAGCTGCGGCACGGCCAGCAGTTCAGCGGCCGCGCAGATCGGCGCCAGCGGATTGCGCAGCTCGTGCGCCAGCATGGCGAGGAATTCATCCTTGGCCAGGGAAGCGGCGTTCAGGTTGTGGTTCAGGCGTTCGATATCGCGCAGCGCCACGATGTGCGGCGTAATGTCGATGACGATGGACATCAGGCCGTACACGCTGCCGGACAGGTTGCGCAGCGGCGCGAGGCCATAGCTGTAGTACTTGTCCTCCAACTGCTCGCTGCCCTTCACCTTCATGCGCAGATGCCTTTCCTTGCCGGTGTAGGTGATGCCGGTGCGGTAGGTGTTCAACAGGTTCTGATGGTCGTCCGTGCCCACCAGTTGCGGGAAGACTTCGGTGAAGGACTTGCCGATGATATCGTCCATGCCGACGATGTCCCGGTAGACCTGGTTCGCGAGCTGGAACACGAGGTCCGGCCCCACCAGCACCGCCGTGCCCACCGGCGCTTCCAGCAGCAGCTGGTCGCGGTCGTCCAGCGCTATCTCGTATTTGCGCGCGCTCTCCACCCGCAACACGCCTTCGCGAATGGCGCTCATGAATTGTTCGAGGAAGTTGCGGTAGGCTTCGTCGAACGGGATTTTGTCGCTGATGCCGAAAGTGATGCTCAGCTCCGGCCTGCCCTCGCCGGTCGGCATCGTCAGCGTTTGGCGCGGGCCGGGCGGGGGCTCGTCATCGGCCACGCAGAGGAAGCGGATGTCGGCCGGATCGGCGCGGGCGGCCAGCATCGCCTGCAAGATCACGTCCTCGCGCGTGGAGCAGTGGTCGAGTTCAGGCTTGAAGGCCGCGATCAGCGCCTGGCGGCGCAGCGCCAGCACGCGCGCCGTGATTTCCTGGCAGATGATCAGCACACCGTTGATCTCGCCGGCGTCGCCATAGACGGGCGTATAGGTGTAATCCCAGTAGACTTCTTCCATCCGGCCGTTGCGCAAGATCGGCACCAGCGCGTTTTCCATCACGGTCGGCCTGCCGTGGGCGAGCACGTTCTCGATCTGGCCGCCAACGATCGGCCACACATCCTGCCAGCATTCGCGCGCCGGCTGGCCCAGCGAGCACGGATGGCGACCCACCCCGAGGCTGGGGCGGAAAGCGTCGTTATAGAATTGGACCAGGTCCTTGCCCCACCACAACAGCATCGGCATGTCGGCCGCCAGCACCATGGCCAGCATGCTTTTCAGCGACACGGGCCAGTCATCGGACGGGCCCAGCGCCGTGCCGGCCCAATCGCGGTCCGCGATCAGCTCACGGATGCCGCGGCGGTCTTCCTGATGCAGTGTCTCCACTTTCTGCCCTGGCTGAGTTTTCTTGCAAGGCTAAAGTAATTCAGCCCGATGCGCAAACGCGGCTGAGGCAATCACGCGCTGGTCGAGGCCCGCTTTTGCCGCGCGGCGCGGCATCGCCATTTTTGCCCGTCGGGCCAGAAGTCAGACACAGCGCCGGCTCCGCGCCGTGCCCTACCCCGGCCAGTGCATCGAATGCCCACCTACGCAGCGGCGCCCTGCTCTTAGCCGAACCGGCCGAAATCAAGCCAGGCGTCCGGATTCAGCTCTCACGTCGAGGGTCTTTTTCCGGTGGTGGGATAAGAGCAGGAATGGGTCCCTGACGTGGGAAGCCCTTACTCTGCTCCGCCGTCAGGCATTCCTTTTTATCTCTTTCAAGCGCCTTGCCGCCGCTGAAATGACAGTCAAAACTAATATTTCCCGGTTGAGCAGGTTGAGGATAGTCAACAGTAACTTGCTCTATGGAACCATTCTTGAATCGATACACTATCCATTCGTGTCCAGATTCAGTCCAAACTGTCTGGCAACCCGTAAATTTCTTTGGTATCCCGTTCGGATAAATAAAAAAATAAAAGCCATGCCCTGCGGTGACTACTGCTGCGCGGGGCGGGAATTGCAAGCCACATGTTTGCTCCGCTCGGCAACTGGGCGCAAGAACCGCAAAAAGGGCTGCTAGCAATAATTTCATTATCATCCACCTCGCGTTGCGACTGGGAGCAGTTCACACTTGCGCTGGGAGAACCTTGGCCGAACTCAGCCAATGATCGTGAGCATACCACCTTGCCGCTTCGAAAAATCCGTGAACTCGCAAGCTTGAAGTGCGGTTCACACGGCTGCCAGTTTGGGCGCCGACGGGCCAAAAATGCCGCATGCTAATATGATCAGCGCGATCAATCGACCAACGGAGCCGACCTATGTACAAGATCCTGTTCGCATCCCTGCTGGCCTTCAGCGCCGGAAGCGCGCTCGCCGGCGCGAAGTGCGAGAAGCACCCGAAGGAGGAATGGATGAAGGAGGCTGACGCAAAGGCCAAGCTGGAAGCCGAGGGTTACAAGATCAGGAAATTCAAGGTCGATGGACATTGCTACGAAATCTACGGCCATAACAAGGACGGCAAGAAAGTCGAGATCTATTTCGACACGAAGACCCTGGCCATCGTCAAAGCGGAAATCGAAAAGTAAGCGCTGTCGCGCATCCGCATGGTCACGGTCTGGGACCGCGTAGTGCGCTGCACGCATTGGTGCGTTGCCGCGCTGGTGTTCTTTCAGTTCCTGAACGAGGACGGCGCGCCTCTGCATCGCTACGCCGGCTATCTGGCCGGCAGTCTGGTCGTCCTGCGGCTGGCATGGAGCACGCGCGCTTCCGGCTTCGCGCACTATTCCAGGTGGCTCCCATCACCAGCCCGAATAAGGAACTATCTGCATGCCGTCCGCCACGGCGGCGCGCCACGCATGCTCGGCCTGAATCCGCTGGGTGCCTGCATGGCTCTCCTTATCTGGTCGCTGATCCTGCTGCTTGCAGTCAGTGGCTGGATGATGGGATGGGACATGTTCTGG
>DASWYX010000190.1:0-4355 GCA_036404755.1 Pseudoduganella sp. | reverse complement strand
GATCAGTTCCGTGCCGCGCCTGCAGCAGGGCTGGCTGGACAGCGCCTGCGCGCGTGGCGCCGACGGCTTGCCGGTCCTGAGCCAGCCCGCCGCCGAGGGTGCGGGCCTGTGCTCCTTCCTGGACCGTTGCAGCCAGCGCATCGACGGCGTGTGCAACCGCCTGCCGCCGCCGCGCCAGCCGCTACCCAACGGCGGCAACATGCTGTGCCACCAATCGACTGCTGTCCTGATCAGCCAGCAGGCATCGTTAACCTGTTTTGAGGAAGTTGCATGAACCAGCGTTTTGTCCGGCTGGCGGAAACCGACCGACCGCCTGTTCACTTCACCATCGACGGCCAGCCCGCCACGGCGCTGCAGGGCGACACCCTGCTGGTCGCCATGCTGGGCGCCACGCGCAGCCTGCGCAGCTCCGAATTTGGCGAGGGCCGCCGCGCGGGCTTCTGCCTGATGGGTGCCTGCCAGGACTGCTGGGTGTGGACGGCACAGGGCGAACGCCTGCGCGCCTGTTCCTCCGAAGTCAAAGAAGGCATGGCGCTGGTCACGCGCGATACGGAGGCGGCATGGCTGAACCAGGCGTAATCATCATCGGCGCCGGCCCGGCGGGCGTGCGCGCCGCCGAAGAACTGGTGGCTGCGGGCCTGCGCCCAACGCTGATCGAGGAAGGACGGCGCGACGGCGGCCAGATCTACCGCCGCCAGCCCGAGCATTTCAAGCGCGAATACGCCACGCTGTACGGCAGCGAAGCCGAACGCGCGGCCGACCTGCACCGCAGTTTCGACGCGTTGCGCGGCCGCATCGACTACCGCCCCGACACGCTGGCCTGGAATATCTCGGAGGGCCATGTCCATCTGGTCAACGATCAGCGCAGCAGCAAACTGCCGTACAGCGCGCTGATCGTCTGTTCCGGCGCCACCGACCGCCTGATGCCGGTGCCGGGCTGGGAGCTGTCCGGCACCTACAGCCTGGGCGCCGCGCAGATCGCGTTGAAGTCGCAGGCCTGCTCGGTGGGCAAGCGCGTGGTCTTCATGGGCAGCGGACCGTTGCTTTACCTGGTGGCTTACCAATATATGAAAGCCGGCGCCGGCGTCGCGGCCGTGCTGGACACCTCGCGCCTGCGCCACCGCATCGCCGCCCTGCCCAAACTGCTGGCGCGGCCGGCCGTGCTGCGGCTGGGCATGGGCTATGTGTCGGCGCTGAAGCGCGCCGGCGTGCCCGTGCTGGGGGGCGTCGAGCCGGTGGAGATTCGCGGCGACCGCGAGGATGGCGTGCGCAGCATTGCCTTCCGCGCCGGATCGGCAGCAGGAGCGGGACCGGTGCAGGAAATCGCCTGTGACGCCGTGGCGATGGGCTACCACCTGCGGCCTGAAACCCAGCTGGCCGACCTGGCGCGCTGCGCCTTCCGCTTCGATGCGCCCACGCGCCAATGGTTCCCCGAGGTGACGATGGAAGGCCGCAGCTCTGTGCCGAACGTCTATCTGGCAGGCGATGGCGCCCGCATCCTGGGCGCCGAGGGCGCGGAGAACGCCGGCCGGCTGGCGGCGCTGTCGCTGCTAAAGGACATGGGCCGCAGCGTGGATACCAACCGGGTACACACCCTGCTGGCCGCGCAGGACCGGATGGAGCGCTTCCGCCAGGGCCTGGTCGAAGCCTTCCCCTGGCCGGCCGAGCAGGCGGGCAAGCTGGCCGACGAGACCATCGTTTGCCGCTGCGAATGCATCACGGCCGGCGAGCTGCGGCGCGTGGTCAAGGAGATGGGGGCGCAGGAAGCCAACCGCGCCAAGGCCTTCAGCCGCGTGGGCATGGGCCGCTGCCAGGGCCGCTACTGCGGCCTGGCCGGCGCCGAGGTAATCGCCCATGCCTGCGGCGTGCCACTGGAACAGGTCGGCCGCCTGCGCGGACAAGGTCCCGTCAAACCGCTATCCATTCATACTATCGAGGAGCAGGCATGAGCGCGTCACCGCAAGCCGACGTTCTGATTATCGGCGGCGGCATCATGGGCGCCTCCACCGCATTCTTCCTGCGCAAGCGGGGCGTTTCCGTCACCTTGCTGGAGCGCGGGCTGGTCGGCCAGCAGGCCAGCGGCGTGAATTTCGGCAATGTGCGCCGCCAGGGCCGCTTCCTGCCCCAGCTGCCGCTGGCCAACCGCGCCAACGAGATCTGGTACAAGCTGAACGAGCTGCTGGGCGAGGATGCCGAATTCCTGCCAACCGGCCACCTGCGCTGCGCCTACGACGCCGAACGCGAAGCATTGCTCACCGACGATATGAGCGCGCTGGATGCGGGTGCCATTGAGGCCGTGGCCAACGAAGCATGGCCGCCCGCGCGCAATGCAGACGAGATGCAGGAAGCGCTGACGCAGCTGGCCTGCATCTCGCGCGATCAGGCAGCCGCCAACAATAGCTGGGGCGATTTGCTCTCCGCCCTCGCCGCCGGTGGCCGCGTCACTCGCCTGCACCTTGGCGCCGGCACCGAATTCTGGGTGCCGCTGGAGCGCCTAGCCTATCTGCAGCCTGCCTATCTGGATGCGGTCGCCGCACCACCGCTCGCCATGCTGGAGCGCCTCGCCCTCAATGGCGACGAGTCGTGGACGCGCGATGCCGCGCTGGTCGAGCTTTTGCGCGCCCGCTTGTCCGGCTTCGGGCCCCAGCCTGCTGCAGCCGTCGCTTCCTCGTTGGAGCTGCCTGAGTCCACGGTAGTCATTGCATTGACGCAGCTTGAAAGCGAAGGCTACGTGATGCGCGGCCTCTTCACGCCGCAGGCGGCAGGCGAAGAATGGTGCGAGCGGCAACTGCTGGCGCGTATCCACCGCTACACAATCAATACCTGTGGCGCGAGATCGAGCCCGTCGAGCGCCAGGACTTCTTGCGCTTGCTGTTCGAGCTGCACCTGTCTGAGGAAACGCAGCTTCAAGGACCGGACTCGCGGCAGCAAGCGCTCTCCCAACTGGAGGGCTTCGAAGCGCCCGCATGCGCGTAGAAAAGCGAACTGCTGGCGGCACGTGTGAAAGATTATTCGCTCCTGTGGCTGGACGACCTGTGCCGCTCCGGCCGGATCGTCTGGACGAGCGTCGGCGCCCCATCCAGTGCCAGCGGCAGCACGCAGGGCCGATGGCAGAGAAGCGCCGTCCGGATTGCATTGGCATCTCGCGCCCCATCTGAACCTACCGTTACCCAGGCTGACGATGTCCCCGCCGTTGGCTTTATACACGATCTGGTGCTGCACCAGCGGCACTTGGCGCCCGTGGCATCGAGCGCATCGACTTCGAAGGTTTGGACGTAGTGTCCGGCGCTAAGCATATCGGCAGTCGCCGGTGAGCTTGAGCGGCACGGGCGCCCGGGTGGTCTCGACCTCGACGTTCGAATATGTGCCACGCGATAGCCCACCGCCAACAGCTTGTCGGGTGCATACGGACCTTCAAGCGGTTCAGTAAATGCCGGCTTTCTGCCGGTCGTACGAGTCGCCGTTCAGGAGCACTGATCGCTATAGACCAGTGATGGGCTGGGATAAATGCCAGCGCTTTCATCCCCCCCTGGATAGCATCGTCCCGGACCAGTGAGTTGAGCGCTTGGTCATCAAGGCGCACTGCGATCTTCTGCCGAGGTCGGCATCGTCGTTGACGGCGCAACTGGGTTGGCGCGCAACGCGCGAAAAAAGCAAGGCCCGTGAATCATGTGATCCAGGGCCCTCATCTTGGAAGTACATACTGCAAGAACTTCCCGAGTTACAGGTGAGTCCTGCACCCTCTGTCCCGTCGGGTACGGGCTTAAGGCAACTGCCTTGCGGTAGCAACACCGGGCGCGAGGCCGGGTGACTTGACGACGGTTGACGACCGCGACGCCTACAGCAACCTTGCCGCAGGATCTCGAGCTGCTCCGCGATGGAGGACGACGAGAACGTTGTGGTAGCGATTCGCGCTGTGCGCATCTGCATCTTTGCATCTGAGTCGAGTCGCCGCAAGATCGTCTTCGTAGCCGTTCAACGGAAACGCATACAGCAACCTGCCTAACCTACCGCCGGCAGCCAGCGCATCCGTCTCACCACAGACCAGATGGCTTCGCGCTTCCGAATGGCGCCCGGACAGTCGCATGGGCACCTCATGATCAGTGCCTCATGCGCACCACTGCTTTGGGGCTAATGCTGGTTCGGATCCAGTATGCACTTTCTCTCAGTTCCCGGTTTGAATGGACGCGCGTAAAATTATTGCATGGACCTACGACGGTTTTTTCTGCTTTGTAGCACCATCCCGAGCTATTACTCGCGCCTGACGATCGGCACTGCTCAGCATGTTCTTCGACAGCGCAATCTCTGCTGGCCAGCCGCCCTATAACCGCCATTTCTGCGCCGAAGGCCTCTGC
>DASWYX010000189.1:0-5208 GCA_036404755.1 Pseudoduganella sp. | reverse complement strand
GCGAGGGCGAGGTAAAGGTGCAGAAGTGGTCGTTCTTGCCGCCGGTCGGCGATGATTCGTGGTCGAACGACGCGTTGATCGAGTTGAGTTTTGCGCCGCAGGCGACGGAGACAGCGGCGGATCAATGATCCGCCCTACAGCCCCGTTGGGGCCCGGTAATGCCGAAGAACGAGAGACGCGCCGACAGGCCCGGAATGTGACCACGGGCCCGCAACGCGGTGATGTGCCCGGACGCGGTAATGCGCCCCGGGTGCGGTGATGTGCCGCGGATGCGGTGATAACGCGGCCCGGAGGGCTGTAGGGCGGATCGTTTGATCCGCCGTGCGTGATCAGCCGTTGTTGACGACCAGGCGCGGTTCGTCGCCGAAGCGCGCCTTGATGGAGGCGGCGATGCCGACTGCGTCCAGGCCGACGCTGGCGAGCAACTTGGCCGGGTCGCCGTGGTCGATGAACTTGTCCGGCAGGCCGAGGATGAGCAGCGGCTTGGTGATGCCTGCGGCGGCCAGCGCCTCGGCAACGGCCGCGCCGGCGCCGCCCATCACGCAGCCCTCTTCCACCGTCACGAGGAAATCGTGTTCAGCGGCGAGCTGCTTGACCAGTTCCACATCCAGCGGCTTCACGAAGCGCATATTCGCCACGGTGGCCTTGAGCGACTCGCCGGCGCCCAGCGCAGGCGTGACCATCGAACCAAACGCCATGATGGCGATCTTCGCGCCCTTGCGGCGAATCTCGCCCTTGCCGATAGGCAGCGACGTCAATTCCTGCGCAATCGTCGCGCCCACGCCCGCGCCGCGCGGATAACGCACCGCAGCCGGACCAGGATAATGGAAGGCCGTCGTCAACATCTGGCGCGACTCGTTCTCGTCGGACGGCGCCATCACCACCATATTCGGGATGCAGCGCAAATAAGCCAGGTCGTAATTACCCGCATGGGTAGCACCGTCAGCGCCGACAATGCCCGCGCGGTCCAGCGCAAAGGTCACGTCCAGGTTCTGCAGGGCCACGTCGTGAATCAGCTGGTCGTAGGCGCGCTGCAGGAAAGTCGAATAGATCGCCACCACCGGCTTCAGGCCCTCGCAGGCCAGGCCCGCGCCGAAGGTTACCGAGTGCTGTTCGGCGATGCCCACGTCGAAGTAGCGGTCAGGATGCTCCTGTTCGAAGCGCACCATGCCCGAACCTTCGCGCATGGCTGGCGTAATGCCGACCAGGCGCTTGTCCGCCTTGGCCATATCGCACAGCCAGTCGCCGAACACCTCGGTGTAGGTCTTCTTGGACGGCGCCAGCGCCGGCTTGATGCCTTCGGCCGGATTGAACTTGCCGGTGCCGTGGTACAGGATAGGCTCCGCCTCGGCCAGCTTGTATCCCTGGCCCTTCTTGGTCACCACGTGCAGGAATTGCGGACCTTTCAGCTGGCGGATATTTTCCAGCGTCGGGATCAGCGAATCGAGGTCGTGGCCGTCGATCGGGCCGATGTAGTTGAAGCCCAGTTCCTCGAACATCGTGGCCGGAACGACCATGCCTTTCGCATGGCCTTCCAGGCGTTTCGCCAGCTCCAGCACGGGGCCAGGCAGCGCCGACTTGGCGACATTCTTCGCAGCGGCATAGAACTGGCCGGACATCAGGCGCGCCAGGTAGCGGTTCAGCGCCCCCACCGGCGGCGAGATCGACATATCGTTGTCGTTCAGGATCACCAGCAGGTTGCAGTCCTTTTCCACGCCCGCGTTGTTCAGCGCTTCAAAGGCCATGCCCGCGGTCATCGAGCCGTCGCCGATCACGGCGATGGCGTGACGCTGCTCGCCTTTGATCTTGGCACCCAGGGCCATGCCCAGCGCAGCCGAGATCGAGGTCGACGAGTGGGCGGTACCGAAGGTGTCGTATTCCGATTCCACGCGGCGCGGGAAGCCGGAGATGCCGTTCAACTGGCGCAGCGTATGGAACTGCTCGCGGCGGCCGGTCAGGATCTTGTGGGAATAGGTCTGGTGGCCCACGTCCCACACGATGCGGTCGTGCGGCGTGTTGAACACATAGTGCAGCGCAACGGTCAGCTCCACGGTGCCCAGGTTGGACGACAGGTGGCCGCCGGTCTTGGACACGGAATCGAGCAGGAAGGCACGCAGTTCATCAGCCAGCGGAATCAGCTGGCTGCGCGACAGCTTGCGCAGGTCGGCAGGGTTGTGGATGGTTTCGAGCAGGTTCATTTATGCCTTCCTCCGCACGATCAGGTCTGCGATTTCGCGCAGGCGCAGAGCTTGTTCTCCGAACGGCGCGAGCGCGGCGTGCGCGTCCTGCCGCAGTTTTTCAGCCAGTGCGACCGAAGGCTCGAGGCCGAGGATCGACACATAGGTCGGTTTGTTGTCCGCTGCATCCTTGCCTGCGGTCTTGCCCAGGGTGGCCGAGTCTTCGGTGGCGTCGAGGATATCGTCGACCACCTGAAAGGCCAGGCCGATGGCGCGGGAATAATCATCCAGCGCCTTCAATTCATTTTCCGACAGGTCCTTGCCGGCCAGTGCGCCCAGCACCACGGAAGCGCGCAGCAGCGCGCCCGTTTTCAGGCGGTGCATCTGTTCCAGCTGTTCCCGCGTCAGGCTCAGGCCCACGCTATCGAGGTCGATCGCCTGGCCGCCGCACATGCCCAGCGAACCGGAGGCGAACGCCAGCAGCTTGAGCATCGCCACCTGGCGCTGCGCCGGCACGGTATCGCACTCGGACAGCACGGTGAACGCCTGCGACTGCAGCGCATCGCCGACCAGCAGCGCCGTCGCTTCATCATACGCCTTATGTACCGTCGGCTTGCCGCGGCGCAGTTCATCGTCGTCCATGCAGGGCATGTCGTCGTGCACCAGCGAGTAGGCGTGGATCATTTCGACGGCAGCGCCGGCGCGGCTCAGGGCTTGCGCATCGGCGCCGAACAGGGCGCCGGCCGCATGCACCAGCAGCGGACGCACGCGCTTGCCGCCGTCCAGCACCGCGTAGCGCATCGCATCGTGCAGCTTGGCGGGAATGGCGTCGGCGGCGGGCAGGTAGGCGGAAAGGTCACGTTCGACGTCCGCCTGGATGGATTTCATCCAGTCCTGGAACGTTGCCGTCATTGTTCCGCCTCGCCATTTTCGGCGAAAGGCTTCAGCATTTCCCCTTCCAGTACTTTCACTTGCGCTTCCACTTTCTCCAGTTGGCTGGCGCAGAATTTCACCAGCTCGGAACCGCGCGCATAGGCGGCCACCGATGCTTCCAGTGGCAATTGGCCGGCCTCCATCTGGGTCACGAGCTGTGCCAGCTCGGCCATCGCTTCCTCGAATGTCGCGGGAGCAGTCATTTTTTTGGACATAAAGCTAGTTTTACGAGTATAAGGCGCTATTTTAGAACAAAGTGCCAGGGGGATGGCGGGTAAGCCATGGTCGCGTTGCATTCTGCGGTACCGGCAAATCCGGAACGGTCGCGATGCGGCGTGCTGAACCGTTATGAACGTTGCAAATATTACCAGACGGATGCTTATTTGGCCTTCCGTAAAAAGTTAAGCGAACATCCCCCATTCCACGGTATAATCTCCGGTTCTGTCCGAAATACCGTTTTAGTTTTTTTAAATTCAGGTCTTTGCGGATCTTTCTCTTCTTGGTTTGATATTTAATTAAGGGGGGTTTGGATGTCCGATCTGGGTAGCCACGCCAAGCTGGCGCGTTCGAACGCGCAACTTCCGGTTAGCGTCTATTTTGACGAAACGCTGCTGCAGCGTGAAATGCAGGAACTGTACAAGAAAGGCCCGCGTTACGTCGGGCACGAGCTGATGGTGCCGAATGTCGGCGACTTTGCCACCCTGGCAGCCGAAAATGAAGGACGCATGCTGGTGCGAAATGCCGGCGGCGTGGAATTGCTGTCCAATGTATGCCGCCACCGCCAGGCGCTGATGTTCAATGGCCGCGGCAACACCAACACGATTGTGTGCCCGCTGCACCGCTGGACCTATGACCTGAAAGGTGAATTGATTGGCGCCCCGCACTTCGCGGAGACGCCATGCCTGAACCTGCCCAAGACCCAGCTGCAAAGCTGGAATGGCCTGCTGTTCGAACAAAACGGCTACAGCGTGATGGACAAGCTGAAGAACCTGTCCGTCACCAAGGATCTGGACTTCAGCGGTTATATGCTGGACCACGTCGAAGTGCACGACTGCGATTACAACTGGAAGACCTTCATCGAGGTCTACCTGGAGGATTATCACGTCGAGCCCTTCCACCCGGGCCTGGGCAGCTTCGTCACCTGCGACGACCTGCGCTGGGAATTCGGCGCCGACTACAGCGTGCAGACCGTCGGTGTGAACCGCGGCCTGAAGAAGTCCGGCTCGGACACTTACCAGAAGTGGCACGAGCAGGTGCTGAAGTTCCGCAATGGCGAGCCGCCGAAGTATGGCGCGATCTGGCTGACGCTCTACCCGAACATCATGGTGGAGTGGTATCCGCACGTGCTGGTGGTGTCCACGCTGTGGCCCCTGGGTCCGCAGAAGACGCGCAATGTGGTGGAGTTCTACTATCCCGAAGAAATCGTGTTGTTCGAGCGCGAATTCATCGAAGCGGAACGTGCGGCCTATATGGAAACCTGCGTGGAGGACGACGAGATCGGCCTGCGCATGGATGCCGGCCGCAAGATCCTGCTGGAGCGCGGCGAAACGGACGCAGGTCCCTATCAGTCGCCGATGGAAGACGGCATGCAGCACTTCCACGAATGGTACCGAAGTAAGGTCACCGTCTGATGCAGTCGCTCTGGATGCTTGTTGCCAGCTTCATGTTTGCCGCCATGGGCGTGTGCGTAAAGCTGGCATCCTCCGAATTCAGCACCTCTGAAATCGTGATGTACCGCGGGATTGTCGGAACGTTTTTCCTGTTCTGCATGATCCGCATCCAGGGCGGCACTCTGAAGACCACCATGCCGCTGGCCCACTTGTGGCGCGGCGTGGTCGGCGTTGTCTCCCTCTGGCTGTGGTTCTACGCCATCGCCAACCTCCCACTGGCCACGGCCATGACACTCAACTACATGGCGCCGATCTGGATCGCCGTGTGGCTGTTCACGCACGGCTGGTGGCACCGCAAGCACCACGTGGAGTGGCCGCTGATCCTGGCCGTGATCATGAGCTTTGTCGGCGTGGCCCTGCTGCTGCGTCCTGCTTTCGCATCGAACCAGCTTGGCCCGGCGATGGTGGCGCTGATTTCCTCGGTGCTG
>DASWYX010000188.1:0-5890 GCA_036404755.1 Pseudoduganella sp. | reverse complement strand
GCGCGGCAAAACCGAGTGGGAGCGCGACGTGCCGATCAAGACCCGCGCCAACTCGCCCGAACTGCTGACCAAGCTGGCCACGGCAGCGCTGGGCATCGCCACCTGCACCGAAGAATTCGCAGCGCCGCATGTGAAAAAAGGCGACCTGGTGCGCATCCTGCCGGAGTGGAGCTTCCCTCCGAGCACCGGCTGGGCGGTCTTCCCCGGCCGCCGGCTGATGCCGGCCAAAACCCGCGCCTTCCTGGATATGCTCGAGGAGAATTTCAAGGCAGGGAACGCGAAGATTTGAGCGGGATGACGATGACGATAGGCTGGAGCGCCGACGCCGCCACCGGTGCAGTCTGGCCCGCCGGCGCGAGCAGCGCAGTGCGCGGCACGGAATTGTTCATCAGGAAGGCCAGCATGGTCGTGTAGAGCAGCAGCCCCGTGGCGACGATGCCTGCGCACCATTTAACCGTGTTCGCAATTGTCTGGTGGAGCTCGGCGCGCAGTTCGTTGAACCGTGTATCAATCCTCGCTTCCAGCGCAGCTCGCGTTTCCGCGATCTTATCCTCGGAATTCTTGAAGCGCGCATCGAAGTACTCTTTATCGCTGGTAGTCATGGGCGGTCTCCCGATCCACCAGTTTACTCCCGTTGGCGCGCGACGCCGCCGCGGTGTGTGGGAAGCTTGATGCGGATCAGGCTTTCAGCTTGGCCATGGCCTCGCCAAGGCGAACCGGGCCGGCGGGCTGCCAGTCGGGGTTGAAGGCGAGGGTATTCTCGGGGAAGAGCATGACTACGGTGGAGCCGAGCAGGAAGCGGCCGAGCTCTTCGCCTTTCTTGAGCACGATGTTCTGGTCCGCATAAGTCCACTCGCAAATGGATGGCTGACGGGGCGGGTTGACCACGCCGTGCCACACGGTCGCCATGCTGCCGACGATCGTTGCGCCGACCAGGGTCATCACGAAAGGACCGTTGGCGGTATCGAACACGCACACCACGCGTTCATTGCGCGCAAAGAGACCGGGAATGCCGCGCGCCGTGGTGGGATTCACCGAAAACAGGTCGCCGGGAATATAGATCATGCGCGTCAGTTTGCCGTCGCAGGGCATGTGGATGCGGTGATAATCCCGGGGGCTCAGGTAGAGATTGGCGAAATGGCCGTGACGGAATTTGTCCGCCAGCGATTTGTCGCCGCCGACCAGGGCGGTGGTGGTGAACTTGTGTCCCTTGGCCTGGAAAATCTGGTCGTCTTCAATATCGCCAAACTGGGAAATGCGGCCGTCCACCGGGCAGATAAAGTCCGCCTTGGCCAGCGGACGCGCACCCGGCTTCAGCGCACGGGTAAAGAATTCATTAAAGCTGTGATAGCTGGCGATATCGGGATTTGCGGCCTCGTCCATGTTCACGTCGTACTTGGCCACAAACCAGCGGATCAGGCGCGTGGTCATGGCTCCGCCCTTGGCGCCGGCAACGCGGCCCGCGAAATTGGTCAGGGCGCCTTTTGGCAGCAGGTATTGAGGCAGTACGGCAAGACGGGACACGGTTCTGACATTCCATTCAATATTGATCTGCGCATTATAAGCCTCGCGCCCGGAATGCTAAAAATTATATCCTTGCGGCAATCCCGGGCGCGGCGGCTGGCCCTTAGCGGGCGGTTAACTCGCGCACCAGCTCACTGCCCAGCACTTCGCGCATCGTGCCGCGGTCGGCATATTCCTTCTCCTGGTTCGCAAAGCTGCCCATGACCTTGGACGAAACCGCGTCCGCCTCATCGCTGCGATCCAGCGCCGCCATATTCGGATAGGTCACGGTGAGGATCAGGTCCGCCTCGTGCTGATTCTTCGGCGTGGCCGCATAAATACGGTGATCCACGATCAATCCCGCCTTCTTCTGGGCTTCCATCAGGCTCTTATAAGGCCCGAGCAGCCAGCGCATGTACTCATCGAAGTGGCCGGGTTTGGTGCGGATGAAGGATACGGAGGTAACCGTCCCTTCCTTGTAGGGCCGTTTTTCCTGCGCGACGGCGGTGGAGCAAACTGCCAATCCCAGAACAATTGCGGCAATGGTTTTCATTGTAAGCCTCCCTGTTTTGGACGCCGGCACATGCCGACCTGACGAGGCTGCTCCCTTCGCAGGGGAAAGTCAATGCGATAATGCGGCCCAATATTAAGTCCCGGCCAACGTTTTGGTATTAGATTAAAAGCACGACTGTGCAAGCGTGTGGCGCATTTTAATTATTGTTGTTAAATTAAGTGGATTAAATCGCTAAAGCTATGGTACATTGGCGACATTGAATTCTCACACATTGTCACACTGGTTTTTGACCCAACTTAGGATAGAGAGATGACGACCTACCAGGAATACCAGGCGAAGATCGCCGAGCTCCAGAATCTGGCGGAAAACGCGCGCAAGGCGGAAATCAATCGTGCCAAGGAACAGATCCTTTCGATCATGCGCGAATTTAACCTGACCATTGCCGACCTGGGTCCCGCCGCCAAGAGCGGCAAGCCGGTGAAGCCGCGCGCGCCGGTGCCGATGAAATACCGCGACCCTGTGAGTGGCCAGAGCTGGACCGGCCGCGGCCGCGCTCCGAAATGGCTGGAAGGCAAGAAGAAAGAAGACTTCCTGATTAAAGAAGCTTAATTAGCCTGCAACGGCGGGGTTTAAAAGTCCGGTTTCGGCCGGATTAACTCCGCCGTTTTTCCTTAAATATGCCCATGGCTTATTCCCGCGCCGCCGCGGCGGTTCTTCTATTGCTGTCGGCGGCTGCGCAAGCGGCAGCGCCCCATCCGGTATTGATAATTCCGGAGAAAGTCTGGACCGGTGAAGGCCAGGCGCATGCCGGCTGGTCGGTATTGGTCGCTGATGGCAAAATCCAACAGGTCGGACCGAATATCAGTGCGCCCGCGGACGCCGAGCGCATCACTTTGCCGGGTAAAACCCTTATTCCCGGCCTGATGGACTTGCATTCGCATGTCCTGTTGCATCCATATAACGAAACCAGCTGGGACGACCAGGTGCTGAAAGAGCCCGTGGAATACCGCGTGCTGCTCGCGGGCCGCCATGCAAACGCCCAGTTGCAATCCGGATTTACCACCTTGCGCGATCTCGGCACGGAAGGCGCCGGCTACGCGGACGTGGCGATCAAGCGCGCCATCGACGAGGGCGTGATTCCTGGACCGCGGCTGTTCGTGGCCACGCGCGCCATCGTCGCCAGCAGCAGCTATGGCCCGAACGTGAAAGCTTATCGTCCGGACATGGACCTTCCCGGCGGCGCCCAGGAAGCCACCGGCGTCGATGAAGTGGTGAAAGCCGTGCGCGAGCAATCCTCGCGCGGCGCGGACTGGATCAAGGTCTATGCCGACTACCGCACGGGTTCGGACAACAGCGCGCACGCCACCTTCACGCAGGAAGAATTGAATGCGCTGGTGCGTTCCGCCCACGAATCCGGCCGCAAGGTCGCTTCGCACGCCAGCACGGACGAAGGCATGCGCCGCTCCATCCTGGCCGGCGCCGACACCATCGAGCATGGCTACGGCGGCTCCGAGGCCACCTTCAGGCTGATGGCCGAGCGCAAGGTCGCATATTTCCCCACCCTGACCGCCCCGGAAGCGAGTAGCGAGTATTTCCAGAAGCACGTGCGCGGCGGCGCGCCCACGCCGTCCATGCAGGCGGCGGCGCGCGCCTTCCAGCTGGCGCGCAGGCTGGGCGTGACGATAGGCCTGGGCAGCGACGTCGGCGTGTTCGCCCACGGCAGCAGTGCGCGCGAGGCGGAGTGGATGGTCAAGCTGGGCATGTCGCCGCTGGAAGCCTTGCGCGCCGCCACCGTGGTCAACGCCGCAGTGCTGGACCGCGCGGCCACGCTGGGCCAGGTGAAGCCGGGCTACCTGGCGGACCTGGTCGCCGTGGAGGGTGACCCCACCGCCGACATCACGAGGCTGTACAAGGTCGCCTTCGTGATGAAGGGCGGGGCTGTCGTCCGCCAACCCTAGATTCGCGGCAGGCGTACCGGATTCGTGCGATGATGGGATATGGCCGCGATCCCCTTATTCCCGCTGAACACCGTTCTTTTCCCGGACGGTTGCCTGTCGCTACAGATTTTCGAAGTGCGCTACCTGGATATGGTGAAGCGCTGCATCGAGCATGACGAGCAGTTCGGCGTGGTCGCCCTGGTGCAGGGCGACGAGGTGCGCAAGCCGGGCGGGCATGAAACCCTGTCCGCAATTGGCACCATGGCGCGCATCGAAGAATGGAAGTCGCCCATGCCGGGCCTGATGCATATCAGTTGCGTTGGCGCGCGCCGTTTTCACATCACCAGTGCCGAAGTGCTGAAGCATGGGCTGTGGATGGGCGAAGTGAGCGATATTCCGCCCGACCTGCAAATGCCCATTCCCGCCGACCAGCAAGTGGTGGCGGACATGCTGGGCTCCCTGATCCGCTCCCTGCAGGAACGCGGCATCCACGGCAACCAGATGCCGATGCGCCCACCGTACCGGCTGGACGACGCGGGCTGGGTGGCGAATCGCTGGTGCGAACTCCTGCGCATCAACCTGGCGCAGAAACAACTCCTCCTTAGCCAGGAAAATCCGTTGCTGCGCCTGGAACTGGTGCAGGACGTGCTGGCCGACCATGGCCTGCTGAATTGAGCTGGCCCCATCCGGCGCGCTGGCGCTGGCCCTACACGCTCCGGCCACGCCGCGTTTACACTTGGCGGATCTATTATGGAGCCACCCATGTACCTGCCACCTGCATTCGCCGAAGACCGCCTCGAAGTCAAGCACGGCCTGATTCACGCCTACCCACTGGGTACCCTGATCGTGCAGACGGAGGAAGGCCCGACGGCCGACCTGCTTCCCTTCCTGCTCTATCCGGACGAAGGCGGCAACGGCGTATTGCGTGCGCACGTGGCGCGCGCCAATCCCGTGTGGAAGGCGCTGGGCGAAGGCGCGCCGGTGCTGGCCGTCTTCCAGGGACCGGAAGCCTACATCACGCCCAACTGGTATGAGGTGAAGCGCAGTACGGGCAAGGCCGTGCCGACCTGGAATTACGCGATGGTGCAGGTGCGCGGCACGGCGCGCGCGGTGGAAGATGCCGCCTGGCTGCGCCGCCTGCTGAATGATCTGACGGATGCGCACGAGCGCAAGATGCCGCAACCGTGGGCTGTCAGCGATGCGCCGCCCGAGTACATCGACACCATGATGCGCGCAATTGTCGGCATCGAGCTGCCCATCGCATCGATCAAGGGCAAGTGGAAGGTAAGCCAGAACCGCGAAGTGGCGGACCGCGCCAATATCGCCGCCGGCCTGCGCGAGCGCCAGGCCGCGGACATGGCGGCGCTGGTCGAAGAGCGCATCAAGCCGGGCTGATTTCCTCTTCCTGGGCGTGCACGTGGACCGACCACACCACGCCCGCAATCAGCAGCACGATCGCCGCAATTTCCAGTGGACGCGGGAACTGCTGCTTGTAGATGAAGCCATAGAGCAGTGCGAACAGCGTTTCGAACAGGATCAGCTGGCCGGACAGCGTGACCGGCACGCGGCGGCTGGCGATATTCCACAGGTGGTTGCCGATCACGGATGCACCCAGCGCAATCACGCCATTGCAGATCCAGAACAGGCCCCAGTCGCGACCCGAAGCGGCGCCCGCTGCGCCGGTGATCTGGCCGTGGAACAGTAAAAAGGCTACGGCGCCCATCAGCACCGCGATCAGGCCCGTTGAAAGGCCGTACAGCGCCGACCATTCCCCGCTGCTGTAGTGGGGATTGCGCTTCAGGTAGCGCGCATTGTCCAGCGTGTACCAGCTCCAGCAGAGCAGGGCGCCGGTGGCGCACAGCACGCCGATCAGGGTGCGCAGCAGCGGCTGCCCGGCTGCCTGGGCGTGCTGGAACACGTCTATATTGATGCAGGT
>DASWYX010000187.1:0-3340 GCA_036404755.1 Pseudoduganella sp. | reverse complement strand
CCAGCAGCGCCTTGGTCGAGCACATTTCCGCGCAGGCCGGCAGTTTGCCTTCGGCCAGGCGGTTGCGGCCATATTTCTCGAATTCGGCCTGCGAACCGTTTTCCTCCGGTCCGCCGGCGCAGAAGGTGCACTTGTCCATCTTGCCGCGCAGGCCGAAGGTGCCGTTGGAGGGGAACTGCGGCGCGCCGAAGGGGCAGGCATAGGAGCAGTAGCCGCAGCCGATGCAGGCATCCTTGTTGTGCAGGACCACGCCTTCGTCGGTGCGGTAGAAGCAGTCGACCGGGCACACCGCCATGCAGGGTGCATCCGAGCAGTGCATGCAGGCCACCGACACGGATTTTTCCTGGCCGACGATGCCGTCGTTGATGGTGACGACCCGGCGCCGGTTCACGCCCCACGGCACCTCGTGCTCGTTCTTGCACGCGGTGGCGCAGGAATTACACTCGATGCAGCGCTCGGTGTCACAGATGAATTTCATTCGAGCCATGGCTGTCCCCTCACGCGTTGAAGCGTTCGATATTGCAGATGGTGGTCTTGGTTTCCTGCATCATGGTCACAGAGTCGTAACCGTAGGTGGTGGCCGTGTTCACGGCTTCGCCGCGCACGATGGGCGCCGCGCCTTCCGGATACCACTCCAGCATGTCCTTGCCCTGCCACCAGCCGGAGAAGTGGAAGGGGATGAAGGCCGTATCCGGACCCACGCGCTGCGTCACCAGCGCCCTGACCTTGATGCGCGCCCCGGTCGGGGTCGAAACGATCACATAATCGCCGTTGCGGATGCCGCGCGCCTCGGCCGCCACCGGATTGATCTCGACGAAGTTCTCCTGCTGCAGCTCAGCCAGCCAGGGGTTGGAACGGGTCTCCTCGCCGCCGCCCTCGTACTCGACCAGCCGCCCGGACGTGAGGATGATGGGGAATTTCTTCGCCAGCCCTTCCTGCACGTTCTTCTGCTGGATGGTCTTGTACAGCGTGGGCATGCGCCAGAAGGCTTTCTTGTCGTCGTGGGTCGGGTATTTCTCGGCCAGGTCGGGCCTCGTGCCGTACAGCGGCTCGCGGTGCTGCGGCACCGGGTCCGGAAAGTTCCACACCACGGCGCGCGCCTTGGCGTTGCCGAAGGGGTGCACGCCGTGCACCTTCATCGTCACGCGCTGGATGCCGCCGGAGAGGTCGGTCTTCCAGTTCTTGCCCTCGGCCGCCTTTTTCTCGTCCTCGGTGAGTTCATCCCACCAGCCCAGCTTTTTCATCAGCACATGGTCGAATTCCGGGTAGCCGGTGGTGATGTCCGCGCCCAGCGAATGCGAACCATCTTCGGCCAGCAGGTTGACGCCATCTTTCTCCACGCCGAAATTGGCGCGGAAATTGCCGCCGCCGTCCATTACGTGCTTGCTGTTGTCGTACAGATTGGCCGAACCGGGGTGCTTCATTTCCGGCGTGCCGTAGCAGGGCCACGGCAGGCCGAAGTAGTCACCCGTCAGGTCGTAGCCGGTGACGGGATCCTTGCCGCTCTTGCAGCGCAGCGTCTTCACGTCGAACAAATGCATATTGCGCATATGCGCCTTCAGGCGCGCCGGAGACTGGCCCGTGTAGCCGATGGTCCAGCTGCCGCGATTGATCTCTTCCAGCATCGACTCCGGTTCCGGCTCCATCATGCCGCCCTTGCCCGGCACCAGTTTCAGCTTGGCCACCAGCTGCTTGGCGAAGCCCAGCTTCTCGGCCAGCTGGTACATGATCATATGGTCGGTACGCGATTCGAACAGCGGCTCGATCACCTTCTCGCGCCACTGCAGCGAGCGGTTGGATGCCGTCACCGAGCCGGAAGTCTCGAACTGCGTAGCGGCCGGCAGCAGGTAGACGCTGCGGTTGGGATTGACCTCCTGCCCTTCCACTTTCATCGCCGCCATGGCTGCGGTGGCCGACGGATAGGGGTCGATCACGACCAGCATGTCCAGCTTGTCGAAGGCCTTCTTCATTTCCAGCCCGCGCGTTTGCGAGTTCGGCGCATGGCCCCAGAAGAACATGGCCTTGACGTTGCTGTCCTGGTCGATCAGCTCATTCTTTTCCAGCACCGCATCGACCCAGCGCGATACCGTGGTGCCGGATTTTTCCATCATGGCCTGCGAGGCGAACTGGCTCTTCACCCATTCGTAGTCCACGCCCCACACAGCGCACCAGTGCTTCCAGGCGCCGGTGGCCAGGCCGTAGTAGGCCGGCAGCGAGTCCGGGTTCGGGCCGACGTCGGTGGCGCCCTGCACATTATCGTGGCCGCGGAAAATATTGGTGCCGCCGCCGCTCACGCCCACATTGCCCAGCGCCAGCTGCAGGATGCAGGAAGCGCGCACGATGGCGTTGCCGATCGCGTGCTGGGTCTGGCCCATGCACCAGACCACGGTGGACGGGCGGTTCTTCGCCATCGTTTCGGCGGCCAGCAGTACCTGGTCCTCGGGCACGCCGCAGGCTTCCTCGACCTTGTCCGGCGTCCACTTGGCCACTTCCTTGCGCACCTCGTCCATGCCGTAGACGCGGTCACTGATGTACTTCTTGTCTTCCCAGCCGTTCTTGAAGATATGCCACAGCATCCCGTACAGGAAGGGAATGTCAGAACCGGAGCGGAGGCGGATGTAGTGGTCGGCCTTGGCGGCGGTGCGCGTGAAGCGCGGATCGACCACGATCATCTTGCAGCCGGTTTCCTTCGAGTGCAGCATGTGGAGCATCGAGACCGGATGCGCTTCGGCAGCATTCGAGCCGATATACATGGCCGCCTTGGCGTTCTGCATATCGTTGTAGCTGTTGGTCATGGCGCCGTAGCCCCAGGTGTTCGCCACGCCCGCCACCGTGGTCGAGTGGCAGATGCGCGCCTGGTGGTCGCAGTTATTGGTGCCGAAGAAGGACACGAACTTGCGCAGCAGCGCCGCCTGCTCGTTATTGTGCTTGGACGAGCCGACGAAGAACACGGCATCCGGCCCGCTCGCCTTGCGGATGTCCAGCATCTTCTGCGAGATTTCCTGCAGCGCCGTATCCCAGCTGATGCGCTGGTACTTGCCGTTCACCAGTTTCATCGGATACTTGAGGCGGTATTCGCCGTGGCCATGCTCGCGCAGCGCCGCGCCTTTCGCGCAGTGGGCGCCGAGATTGATCGGCGAATCGAACACCGGCTCCTGGCGCACCCACACGCCGTTTTCGACGATGGCATCCACCGAGCAGCCCACCGAACAGTGCGAGCACACGGTGCGCCGCACCTAGTGCTTCGGCCCGGCCGCCGCTTCATCCTTGGCCTGCGCCTTGCGCACCAGCTGGAATTGCGTGGCCGCCAGGCCCACGCCAACGCCGATGCCGGTACGCT
>DASWYX010000186.1:0-4729 GCA_036404755.1 Pseudoduganella sp. | reverse complement strand
GATGCGCTCAGCTCCGTGTACCAGCGCGAAGTCACGCCGTAGCTGAAGCCGATTTCCGGTGCGGCGCGCGTGGCGCGGTCCTTGAAGTGGGCGTTCCAGTATTTGTAGTCGACTGCCGCCTGTCCCTCGACGTCATAAACTGACACTAAGTAGTAGCCGGTCTCGGCGCAGGCAAGTTGCGGAAGCAAGGCAGCGAGCGTCGCGATCAGCGTTTTCTTCATGCGTTATGTTCCAAGCAGTCGTTTAACCTGTTCTATGCGTTCATCGAGCGGACCGTGGATGCGCGAATAAGGGATGGCGCGCGCCGCCAGTTCCTCATGCAGGATCTCGTGAATGATACCGCCTACATCCTCGGGTTCGCGATGCAAACCGTCAGGAATCCATGGAATATCATGGTCGCAGACCAGGGTGATGTCGTATTGGCGCGACGCTAGCAGCGTGGCGAGATCATCCTGCAAGCGTCCGAAGTAGTGGCGGCTGTACACGGCCGTCATCAGGGGCGTCGTATCGCAGAACAGGAAGCGCCCGCCCTGCGCGGCAATCGCATCCTCGCGCGCAGCCTGCGTGGTCGCGATGTGGATCTGGTCCTCCTCCACCGGTACCCGCTGCTTCCGGTCGACGAACTCGCGCAGATACTCGGGCACCCACAGCGCGCCGTACTCCTTCGCCAGCGCCTGCGCCAGCGTGGTCTTGCCGGACGCCGGGCTGCCCACCAGGGCAACGCGGAAAGGCATCCTCATTTCAGCACCATCGCCTGCGCTTCATCGTAGGACGAGCGCTGCCAGGCGCGCAGGCCGGCAATCGCCATCAGCACGAACATCCCGTACAGCACGGCCGTCAGCATCAGGCCCTTGTGGATATACAGGGCCACGTACAGCACGTCGACGATGATCCACACATGCCAGTTCTCGATCTTCTTGCGCGACAGGAGGGCCTGGCCGACCAGGCTGCCGGCGGTCAGGAAGCCGTCCGCATGCGGCACGTCGGTGTCGGTGAAGGACTTCAGGAACCAGGCCAGGAACAGGTAGCCGCCGGCCCAGGCCAGGCCTGAAGCGATGCGCGCACGCGAATCCAGCACGCTCACCGGCAGCGTGTGGTCCTCGCCCGGCCCGTGCAGCCACTGATACCAGCCCCAGAACGAGACGGTGATGAACACCAGCTGCAGCGCCATATCGCCGTACAGCTTCGACTCGAAGAACACCATGCCGTACATCGCCGACGACAGGATCGCGAACAGCCACGCCCAGTGGTTCTGGCGGATATTCAGCCACACGGTCGCAACCGACAGTGCAAAAGACAGGATCTCCAGCGGCGTCGTCGTCGCCAGGCCAAACAGCGAAAGGGATTCGTTCATAGGAAAGGGGCTGGGGTAACGCGCGATTATGACACGGCCGCAAATTCTCACCAAATATTGCAATTGAGAAATATTACTTCACATGCTAGCATTTTCTGCAATAACATTTCAGGAGAAATCGACATGCGTTTAGCCGTGCTGGCGGCCAGCCTCGCCGCCCTGCCCTGCGCCGCACAGACCGCGCCCGGCGCCACGCCGCAAGGCCCCCTCCCCATCGCCAGCTTTGTCACCCACGACCAGTTTGCGAATCCACGCATGTCGCCCGATGGCAAACACCTGGCCGTCACGGTCCGCACGCCGGTAGGCAAACGGCTGGTCCCGATGATTACTTTCTACAGCCTGCCCGATCTCAAGCTGGAAAGCACGGTGCGCATGAAAGTATTCGAGGTGCCGGCCGATTACTACTGGGTCAGCGACACGCGCCTGGTGCTGGAGAAGGCGCAGGAATTCGGTACCCGCGAAGCGCCCGAGCTGACGGGCGAAGTGATGGCGATGAACTTCGACGGCAGCAAGCAGGAATACCTGTACGGCTACGACATGTTCACTTACGCCACGCGCAATCGCCACGACGACGATTACGGCTACGGCTACGTCAGCCGCGTTCCGCTGCCGATGAATGAGCACGTCCTGGTCAGCAGCCTGCTGTGGCGCACCGAACGCAGCATGCTGCTCGACATCGACACCCGTACCGGCACGCGCAAGGAGCGCGCCAACCTGCCCATCGCGAAAATGCGCTTCGTGACCCAGACCGACGGCACGCCGCGCTTCGCTTACGGCTACCGCGAGGACAGCAGCTTTGTCCTCATGCGCAGCAATGGCGCAGACAACTGGAGCACCGTCGATGCCGCACGCGTCGGCAGCACCTTGCGGCCTTTCGCCTTCACGCCGGACAACAGCGAATTCCTCGCCTGGCACTCGGCCAAGGGTGGCCCGATCAGCGTGGTGCGCGAAAACATGGCCAGCGGCGACAGGCGCGTGCTGGCAGCGGACGTCAATGGCAATCTCGCCCTGATTTACGGTGCACGGCCGGGCCAGCCGATCGCCGCAGTCAGCGAGGTCGGCAAGCCGCGCTTCACGTATTTCGACGACAACGATCCCGACGTCCAGCTGCACAAGACGCTCAGCGCCCAATTCCCCGACGGCGTGGTCAACTTCATCAATTTCACGAGGGACGGCAACAAGCTGATGTTCGCGGTCAGCAGCGACCGCGATCCCGGCGCTTACTACCTGTATGACCGCACGACCAACCGGGCGGACATGCTGATGCTGGCCATGGAGCAGATCGAGCCGGACCAGATGGCGGAGCGCCGCCCCATCAGCTTCAAGGCGCGCGACGGCTTGCCCCTGCACGGCTACCTGACCATGCCGCGCCACGCGCCGGGACAGAAAGTGCCGCTGGTGCTGATTCCCCACGGCGGTCCGCACGGGCTTTACGACAGCTGGTACTACGACTCCGATGCGCAATTCCTGGCCAGCCGCGGCTACGCGGTGCTGCAGCTGAACTACCGCGGCTCCGGCGGACGCGGCCCCGGCTTCGAGCACCTCGGCTACCGCCAGTGGGGCGGCAAGATCATGGACGACCTGGTCGACGGCGTGAAATGGGCCGTGGCGCAGGGCGAAATCGACGGCAAGCGCATGTGCGCGTTCGGCGCCAGCTTCGGCGGCTATGCCTCGCTGATGCTGGCAGCGCGCGAGCCGGACCTGTTCAAATGCGCCATCGGTTATGCCGGCGTGTATGACCTGCCCTATATCTACCAGGAGGAGCGCACCCGGCGTTCGCCGCGCAGCGTCAGCTGGTACAAGAAGTTCCTTGGCGAAGACAAGGAGGAACTGGCGCGCTTCTCGCCTACGGCCCAGGCGAAAAGCATCAAGGCGCCGGTGCTGTTGATCCACGGCGGCAAGGATGAAATCGCGCCGAAGGAGCATGCCTTCCGCATGCGCGATGCGCTGGCGGCGGCGGGCAAGGCGCCGGAGTGGATGTACATCGACTATGAGGGGCACGGCTTCTACGACACGGAGAACGCCACCGCCGTCTATGCAAAGCTGGAAGAGTTCCTGAAGCGCCACATCGGCAAATAAAAAAACGGGGCCGAGGCCCCGTTATTTTTTACTTCTTCGGATACTTGATCTTCATTTCCTGCAGCAGGTTGTCGGCGTGGTCGACTTCCTTCATGACCCACAGCATGTAGCGGATATCCAGGTGGATGGCGCGGGTGATTTGCGGGTCGAAGTACCAGTCCTTGGTGATGGACTCGTAGGTCGAATCGAAATTCAGGCCAATCAGCTCGCCGCGCTTGTTGACGATGGCGGAGCCGGAGTTGCCGCCGGTCGTGTCGGCACTGGACAGGAAGTTGACGGGCACGGTGCCCAGCACCGGGTCCTTGAACACGCCGTAGCGCTTGGCCTTGACCGCTTCCAGCAGCGCGGCCGGCGCATTGAACGGCTCCTTGCCAGTGTGCTTCTCGACGATGCCTTCGACCGTGGTGAACGGGCCCTTGGTCACGCCGTCACGCGGCGAGTAAGGCGCCACGGTGCCGTAGGTCACGCGCAGGGTGGAGTTCGCGTCCGGATACACCGGCTTGCCCTGGGACTTCTTCCACGCGATCACGGCGGCCATGTACTGCGGGATCACCTTTTCCAGGTTGCCGTCCACCTCCTTGCGGCGGTCTTCCAGCGACTGGCCGACGGCGTTGAGCTTGACGGCCAGCTTGATGAACGGGTCGTCGGACTGGGTGAAGGCTTCCGCATCCTTGTCCATCAGCCCCAGGCGGGTGGCGGTGTCGCCCAGCTTCGAAGCGCCGTACAGCGCCGGCACATCGGCAGCGGCAGGCAGCAGCGCGTCCAGGCCTTGCGGATGGGCCTTCAGCTTCGCGTAGCGCTGCAGGCCGGCGGCATAGCGCGCCTGGTCGACGGAACCGACATAGGATTGCTCCAGGCGGGTCAGGCGCGCCTTGATGAAGCTCACGTCGCGCTGCTGGTAGCCCGATTCACGCTCGGCGTCCGGCTTCTTGCGCTCCAGCGCCAGGCGGTACAGGGTGCGCGCGCTCTTGAACAGATCGCTGTTGGTGGCCACGTTCCAGGCGAATTCCTCGTCGGACAGCGCCATGTCGGCTGCGATCACGGCGTCCAGTTCGGCCAGCATGGACTTCGATACGCCCGGCTGCTTTGCGTACCAGGCGCGGAAATCGGCATCCTGCACATCCTTGATGGCGGCGATGTCCTTGCGCGCAAAGCCGTCCAGCAGGCCCTGCGTTTTCTTCATGCGGTTGTTGATCGAATTGACCACGGACGCATAACGCACCACATTGCCTTCGTTGCCCCTGGTGGCGGCATCGATGGTGTCCAGGTCGGCCTGGAATTCGGCCACTTGCAGCG
>DASWYX010000185.1:0-5914 GCA_036404755.1 Pseudoduganella sp. | reverse complement strand
TCGCTTTGGCCAAGCTGATCATTACCCGCGAAGGCGTCGTCGAGCAGACCGTGCAGCTCTCGAAGGAGCGCATGTCGGTCGGGCGCCACCGTCACAACGACATCGTCCTGAACCATCCTGCGGTCAGTGGCGAACATGGGGTAATCACCACCATCCTGGACGACTCCTTCCTCGAAGACCTGAATAGCACCAACGGCACCTTTGTTAACGGCCACCGCATCGGCAAGCACTTCCTGCAGAATAAGGACGTGATCAAGATGGCCAAATACCACCTCGAATTCATTCACGACGGCATCCGGCCGCTGGCAGCTGCTGCCGCCGCAATCGCCCACGCCGCCGCGCCAACCGCTGCCCCCGGCGCCCGCTCCGGCCCCTCCAGCTCCTCTAGCTCCTCCGGTTCCCCAGCCGCGGCCGCTGCCGCCGGCTCCGCCACCTCGGCGTCGGCCGCGGCCGTCGCCGCCGCACCGTCGACCGCCTTCACGCCATCCCCAGCCGGCCGCATCGAACTGATGAACGGCCCCAACGCGGGCAAATCCCTGACCCTGAGCAAACCGGCAACCAGCCTCGGCCGCCCCGGCGTTCAGGTCGTCGTCATCTCCCGCACACCCATCGGCTACACGGCCACCCACGTCGAAGGCGACCTGCCTCCTTTGCTGAACGACAACCCGCTGGGCCGCGCGCCGCAGAAACTGGCGGAAGGCGACGTGCTCGACCTCGGCGGCACCCGCATGTGTTTCCGTGCGGCATGACAAAAATTGTCAGGTAGCAAGATCTATCGTGACAAAGTTCGACAGCCAACTGACAAACTTCGACAGCTCAGCTGACGAAATTTGCCAGTAAACGCCGCGAAACCCATCATTTTGCTCAAAAAATAGGCTGGCACGCCGATTGCTCTTACCCAAGTGTCCCAACCCCACACTTAAGTTCTCTTACGAAGGAGCAGCAAAATGAAATCCATGAAAATGATGAAGCAGCAAGCTCAAGCCGGCTTCACCCTGATCGAACTGATGATCGTGGTGGCAATTATCGGTATCCTGGCAGCTGTTGCACTGCCTGCTTACTCTGACTACACCGCCAAGGCTAAAGCTGCCGCTGGCCTGACTTCGATTGATTCCATCAAGACTGCCGTTGCACTGTGCGCCCAGGAAAACGGTGGCGTTGTGACCAACTGCACCACCGGTGCCGACGGCGCCGGCATCAAGTCCTTCACCGCAACCAAGGAAGTTGGTTCCGCCAGCGCCGCTTCAGGCGTGATTTCCATCACCTTCGCGGCGACTGGTGTGGGTTCGGGCGTTGACGGCAAAACCGTCAAGTTCTGCCCGAACGTTGCAACCGACGGTACCACCCTGCGCTGGTTCGTTGACGCTACTGCTGTGACCAACACCGCGGTTAAAGACTCCCTGGAAAAGAACAACAAGTCTGGCGACGTGTGCCCATAATCCTGAGTTCAGGATATGAAGAAAAAACCGGGCTTCGGCCCGGTTTTTTGTTTTGGTGCGCCAGTGTGGGCGCGGGGGGGAAGGCTCGGCTCTGCAGGTGAAGGATCAATCGAGTGGCGCTGGAACCGCCCGGTGTGGAACCTCTTGCTGACTCAGACGATTTTCTGGCGGTCGGCGAGGAGGGCTTCGTAGGTCAGGTTTTGCAGCATGGTGAAGTGGACCGGGTCGAGGCTGGTGAACTGGACGCCGTAGGCGAAGACTTCGTCCTGCCCGTTGGGCCCGGCGGCCACGCTGACATTGCGCACCAGCGCCTGCGTGTTGATGCGCACCTCGTGATGGTCCGGTCGGGATAGCAGGGTGAAGTTCAGGCTGACGGTTTCGGTCTCGCGCGCGAGGGGAACGCTGGATTCGACCAGCGCGCCGGACACGCTGAGGTTGGTGAGCGAAACCGATGCCTGCGAGCCATCGTCGCGCGTCAACTGTGCCGGAATTTCCACCTTCACGCGCATTGCCGTGCGCAGCGACGTGCCCTGGATATTGGCCGGGAAGGAAACGTGGGCATATTGCAGCGGACGCTGGAACACCCTCAGCACCACCGCAGCAAATGAGCAAACGTTCACGCCCGAAAACACGCGGATGGTCAGCTTGTCGCCCTCGAGCATGGCGATCGGCGCCCCGTGCTCGGAGGGGATCTTGACGATCATGTACTCATCGCGCACCCAGCCGATGACCGAGGAAAAGTGCTGGATGGGACGCAGCGTGCGGTGGGTGAGAAGCTGGATACGCCCGCCCACCTGCAGGTTCATTTGTTCAAATTCGATTTCCTGCGTTTTTGCATCGCTCGCCATGCCTTGCGCACCTATGGTAGTTGAGCACTTGCATATTATACATGTCACGCAATAAATAGTTCCATCTGGAACTAATTATCATGGTGACTTAGCAACTTTCAGTGCCGCCAGGTCCATGCCGACCAGGTGATACGGTTCGGGCTGTTCATTGCCGCAGCGTCCGGCCTCGCAAGTTCGCCGGGCGCCGGTGAACCAGCCGCCGTTGGCGCGGTCCAGGATTTCCGAATCCACCAGATCCAGGGTTTGCCTGTAGCGCCGCGCCATATCGGGACGGTCGCCAACCGCAAGGAAAGCGCGCATGGCCTCGGCCTGCGGCCACCAGTACTTGTTCCGGTCCACTTCGCCGTCCGGGTAGACGCGCGAGAAAATCCCGCCGGCCGATTCATCGTAGCCCACGGCCACCGCATACTTCAGCAGGCGCTCGCTGACGTCCGCGTACATCGGCGGCAGACCGCGCTTCTCGGCCGTGCGCAGCAAATGCACCCACTCGAACTGGTGGCCAACATCGGTGAAGCCGCCTTTGTCGCGTGATTTCAGCGGTTTCCAGTGCTCGTCATACCATTCGGGGATATAAGCGCCGCCGCTGGGCAGGCCCACCATCAGCTTGTACAGCACGAAATTGCCAACCTCGCGCGCATCCTGCAGCGCGCCCTGGTCGCCGGTGGCGTCGATCAGCGCAAGCAGGGCTTCGAAAATGTGCATCACGTGGTTCTGCGAATTCAGCCCGCCTTGGGACGGGGCGAAATCACGGGATGAAGAGATGCGGAAGCCACCGTCCTGGTCGCGCAAATTGTCGCGGACGTCGCGCCAGGCCTGCAGCGCAGCCTTCTTGTAGCGCTCCTCGCCCGTCACCCGGCCCATATGCGACAGCGCCAGCACCACGAAGGCATGGCTGTAAGTGTTCTTCGATTCGTCCAGCACCTTGCCGTCCACATCCACGCGGTGATAGAAGCCGCCGAATTGTGGGTCCCTGTAACGCTCCAGCAGGAAATCGGCGCCGCGACGGGCCGCCTGCTCGTAGCGCTTGTCGTTGGTGGCTTCGTAGCCGGCAATCAGCGCATAGACCATGCGGCTGTGCATGGTCAGATCATTGCCGCCACTCCGCACGGCTTTCCAGTGCCGGTCGAAGCCCGCCAGCATCAGTCCGGACGGCGTAGGGGATACCGCCACCCAGCGCGACAGATGGGCGTTCAAGTCCTTGCGGTGCCAGTCCGCGTTGACGAACTCGCCGTTATTTTGCTCACACCCCTGCAGCAGCAGAGCCGCCACACAGGGGACCAGCCAACGCAAGTTTGTAAATGGTGGTTTCATGCATAAATGCTAACGCCAAGCACTGGTGCTCACAAGAACAATCTGCCTCCCGCTGCTGAGGTGTTGTACGATAGCGCCTCCATGTGCACGAACTACCGCCCCACTTCCCGCGACCTGGTTGCCGAGATGATGCAGCTCGACATGCTCGCGCCCGGAGATTGGCCGGAAGAAACATGGAAGGATTACGCCGCGCCCATCATTCGCCAGACCGGCGACGGCAAGGTCGAGTGCATCGTGGCGTCCTACGGCATGGTGCCGCGCCGGCATATCCCGCCTGGCGTGAAGCCCTGGGACACGATGAACGCCCGCAGCGAAACCGTGGGCGAACTGCGCTCCTTCGCCGGCGCATGGCGCTCGAGCCAGCTCTGCCTGGTGCCGATGAACCATTTCTACGAGCCCAGCTACGAGTCCGGCAAGGCCGTGCGCTGGGGCATCGGCATGGCCGACGAGCGCCCGTTCGCCGTGGCCGGCCTGTGGCGGCGCTGGGTCGAGGAGGACGGTAGCACGTCCTACTCCTTCACCCAGCTCACCATCAATGCCGACGAGCACCGCGTGATGAACCGCTTCCACAAGCCGGGCGACGAAAAGCGCTCCCTGGTCATCGTCCCGCCCGAGCACTACGAACATTGGCTCGGCTGCCGCAACCCGGAACACGCCCGCGCCTTTCTCACGCACTACCCGGCGAAGCGCCTGCGTGCCTGGGAAGATCCGCTCGCGCCGCGCAAGAAAGAAGAATCGCCGCAGCTGGACCTGTGGGCCTAGTTGTGATGCTTCAATAGGTTGTTGTGGTTCATTCGGACTGGATTTGAGACACTGGAAATCGCCAAACCCCCAGTTCTCAAGGAGACCAGCCGAATGAACATCCATAAGAATGCCCGATTGACCTTCGTACGTCGAGTCGAAATGGTGCAAGACGTGTTACAGAGCAGAATTCCAGCTGAGCAAGCGGCGGCTCACTATGGGGTCAGTGCGCAGACTGTCCGCAAATGGGTGGGACGGTTTTTGGCTGAAGGAGATGCCGGATTGTTGGATCGATCTTCTCGGCCGCAGGTAAGTCCGGGATCCATTGATGCGAACAAAGCGCTGACCATCGTGGAATTGCGCAAGAAGCGCATGACCCAGGCGCGGATCGCCGCATATGTACTAGTCTCGAAAGCGACCGTCAGCCGTGTTCTCAAACGTGCCGGTTTGTCGCTTCTAAGCGATATCGATCCGGTCGAGCCTGTACAACGCTATGAACACGCCAATCCTGGCGACTTGCTGCACTTCGACACCAAAAAGCTCGGGCGTATTGAGAAAATGGGCCATCGGGTCACAGGGGATCGTAGCGGTCCTACAAATGCGGGATGGGAGGTACTTTACGTCGCCATTGACGACCACGCACGGGTGGCCTTTACCGAAATCCATCCTGATGAGACAGGGCGAAGTTCTGCGAATTTTTTGCGCAGCGCTATCGCATATTTCAGAAGCTTGGGAATTACGTCTCGCGCCGTGCTAACCGACAATGGCTCGCCGTTCGTGGCCAGGGCTTTTCGCGACGGATGCTTGGCACTTGGTATCAAACATCGCCGCACCCGGCCCTATCGTCCGCAAACAAACGGCAAAGCCGAGCGATTCATACAATCTGCCTTACGCGAGTGGGCCTACGGCTTTGCTTACCACCATTCGACTGAGCGCGCTGCCATGCTCAATGAATGGCAACACCACTACAACTGGCACCGCCCTCATCAAGGAATCGGTGGGGTGGCGCCAATGTCCAGACTCAAGTCTTCACGCAAGAACCTCTTGCAACTCCACAACTAGGCGGCGCCTCCCTCGCGCCAGCTCACCCGGTTGCGCCCGGCCTGCTTGGCCTGGTAGAGGTGACTGTCGGCTGCTTCCAGTAATTCAGAGTCGGTTTCACTGCCGGGCGAATGGTAGGTCGCGCCACCTACGCTGACCGTCAGCATCGGCGCGGCTGCGGAGGCTCCGTGCGGGATGCCCTGCAGGGCGATCGCGTGGCGGATGCTTTCCATCACGTGGCGGGCCTGGGCGGCGTCCGTGCCGGGCAGCAGCAGGGCCAGCTCTTCGCCGCCGTAGCGCGCGGCCAGGTCGGCCGGCCTGCGCATCGCAGCGGCGGCGGTACGCGCCACGGCGCGCAGCACGCGGTCGCCGGCCGGGTGGCCGTACAAATCGTTGTATTGCTTGAAGCAGTCGATGTCCAGCAGGGCCAGGGACAGCGGCTCGCCGCTCCGCTGGGCGCGCAGCCATTCGAGGCCGAAGGCGTCGTCGAAGCGGCGGCGGTTGGCCAGTCCGGTCAGCGCGTCCATATAGGCC
>DASWYX010000184.1:0-16399 GCA_036404755.1 Pseudoduganella sp. | reverse complement strand
CAGCAGACCAACCTGTTCGAAGACGCCAAGTACGACGGCTTGTTCGCCATGTGGTACTGCAAGGGCCCGGGCGTTGACCGCTGCGGCGACGTGTTCAAGCACGCCAACAACGCCGGCTCCGCGAAGCATGGCGGCGTGCTGGTGCTGGCCGGCGACGATCACGCCGCGAAGTCCTCGTCCACCGCGCACCAGTCCGACCACATCCTGAACGCCTGTGGCATCCCCGTGCTTTATCCAAGCTCGGTACAGGAATACATCGACTACGGCCTTCACGCCTGGGCGATGAGCCGCTACACGGGCCTGTGGGTGTCCATGAAGTGCGTGACCGACATCATCGAATCGGGCGCCGTGGTGGACTTCGATCCGGACCGCGTGCAGATCAAGATGCCGGAAGACTTCGAGCTGCCGCCGGGCGGGCTGAATATCCGCTGGCCGGACACCGTGCTGGACATGGAAGTCCGCATGAACAGCTACAAGTGGTACGCCGCGCTGGCCTATTGCCGAGCCAATAAGCTCAACAAGATTATCTGGGATTCGCCCAAGCCGAAGATCGGCATCATCACCGCCGGCAAGTCCTACCTGGATACCCGCCAGGCGCTGTCCGACCTGGGCATCGATGAGCAGGCCGCCGCCGACATCGGCATCCGCCTGTACAAGATCGGCATGACCTGGCCGCTGGAAGCGGACGGCGTGCACGAATTCGCCAAGGGCCTGGACGAGATCATCGTCGTCGAGGAAAAGCGCCAGATCCTTGAATACGCGCTGAAGGAAGAGCTGTACAACCTGCCGGACGGCGAACGTCCGCGCGTGGTCGGCAAGTTCGACGACACGGGCGAGTGGAGCAACAAGGGCAAGACCGGCCACGGCGACTGGCTGCTGCCGGCGACCTATGAGCTGAATCCGGCCCAGATCGCGCGCGCCATCGCATCCCGCATCGCCCACTATTGCGCCGGTCATCCTGTGGCGGCCCGCGTGAAGGAGCGTATCGCCTTCCTGGAAGCGAAGGAAGCCGCGCTGAAAAGCCTGCCGGTGAAAGCCAATCCGGAAACGGACCGCATCCCTTACTTCTGCTCCGGCTGCCCGCACAACTCGTCCACCAAGGTGCCGGAAGGCTCGCGCGCCATGGCGGGTATCGGTTGCCACTACATGGTGCTGTGGATGGACCGCGAAACGTCCACCTTCACCCACATGGGCGCGGAGGGCGTGACCTGGGTCGGCCAGGCGCCGTTCACCAACGAGAAGCACGTGTTCACCAACCTGGGTGACGGCACTTACTTCCACTCCGGCATCCTGGCGATCCGCGCTGCCGTGGCGGCGAAAGTGAACATCACCTACAAGATCCTGTACAACGATGCGGTGGCAATGACCGGCGGCCAGAACGTCGATGGTCCGCTCGATCCGGGCATGATCTCGCGCCAGATCGCGGCCGAAGGCGTTACGCCGATCATCGTGGTCACCGACGATCCGGACAAGTATCCGGACGACTACAACTGGGCCAAGGGCGTCACCGTGCGCCACCGCTCCGAGCTGATGGACGTGCAGAAGGAATTGCGCGACATGCCGGGCGTGTCGGCCATGATCTACGACCAGACTTGCGCTTCCGAGAAGCGCCGCCGCCGGAAGAAAGGCGAATACCCTGACCCGGCCAAGCGCGCCGTGATCAACGAAGCCGTGTGCGAAGGCTGCGGCGACTGCTCCGTGCAGTCGAACTGCCTGTCCGTGGAGCCGCTGGAGACGGAACTGGGCCGCAAGCGCCAGATCAACCAGTCCAGCTGCAACAAGGACTACTCCTGCGTGAACGGTTTCTGCCCGTCCTTCGTGACGGTGGAAGGCGGCGGCCTGAAGAAGCCGAAGAAGGCTGCCGGCGCCGGCGGGGAAGTGCCTGCGCTGCCGCTGCCCAAGCTGCCGTCGACGCTGAATCCCTACGGCATCCTGATCACCGGCATCGGCGGCACGGGCGTGGTTACCGTCGGCCAGATCCTGGCGATGGCGGCCCACGTGGAAGGCAAGGGCGCGATCGTGCTGGATATGTCCGGACTGGCCCAGAAGGGCGGTCCGGTGATGTCGCACGTGCGCCTGGCCGATAAACAGTCGGACCTGTACTCGACCCGCGTGGGCACCGGCAGCGCCGACCTGGTGATCGGCTGCGACCAGATCGTGACCGCCAGCCGCGATGCGCTCTCGCGCATGGGCGAAGGCCGCACCTGGGCCGCGATCAACTCGACCGGCGCCACCACGGCAGCCTTCATCAAGAATCCGGACTGGCAATTCCCGGGTTCGACTTCGCAGGGCGAAATCAAGCGCGCCTGCGGCGAGCAGAATGTGGACTTCGTGGATGCGGGCGCGATTGCGACCGCGCTGATGGGCGACTCCATCGCCACCAATATGTTCATGCTGGGCTACTCCTTCCAGAAGGGCCATGTGCCGCTGTCGGAAGAATCGCTGATGAAGGCGATCGAGCTGAATGGCGTGTCCGTCGGCTTCAACAAGTCCGCCTTTGCCTGGGGCCGTTATGCGGCGCACGATATCGCCGCCGTGACGAAAATCACGACCCCGGCCAAGGTGATCGAGTTCAAACGCAGCCAGACGCTGGAAGAAATCATCAACAAGCGCGTGGAGCTGCTGACCGCGTACCAGGACCTGGCGTACGCCAAGAAGTACATCGACTTCGTGGAACAGGTAAAGGCCGCGGAAAGCAAGCTGGGTGTGAAATCGCTGAAGCTGACCGAAGCCGTGGCCCGCTACTTCTACAAGCTGATGGCCTACAAGGACGAGTACGAAGTGGCGCGCCTGCACAGCGACCCGGCCTTCCGCGAAAAGCTCGCCGGCATGTTCGAAGGCGATTACAAGGTCAAGTTCCATCTGGCTCCGCCGCTGCTGGCGAAGAAGGACAAGGATGGCCACCTGGTCAAGCAGGAATTCGGCCCGTGGATGATGAAGGCTTTCGGCGTGCTGGCCAAGTTCAAGGGCCTGCGCGGCACCGCGCTGGACATCTTTGGCTACACCGCGGAGCGCAAGATGGAGCGCGCCCTGATCGGCGAATACCGCGACACCATCGCGGCCCTGCTGCCGAAGCTGACGGCCGAGAACCACGCCACCGCCGTCGCCATTGCCCGTATTCCGGAAGATATCCGCGGCTATGGCCACGTGAAGGAGCGTCACCTGAAGGCCGCCAGGCAGAAGGAAGCATCGCTGCTAGCGACGTTCGGCGCGCCGGCCGGGGCACCGGCCACCGCCGCAGCTCCCCACGCCGCATAAGCGGATACAATTTAGTGCAAACGGCGCCTGCGGGCGCCGTTTTTTTTGACCTATAATCGCGCCCATGCGAAAAACTCTCGTCCTGCTGGCCGTGTGCGCCACTCTGGCTGCCTGCGGCGGCAACGACTACGTGCCTCCGCGCCAGCCGGACAGCGGCAGCCCGCCGCCTCCCGTGGAACCACCGCCAGTGCAGCCGCCTCCTGTGGAGCCTCCACCGCCGGTCGAACCGCCGCCGCCGGTGGAGGATGAGGCGTCCCTGCCGTTCTGGAACCGCTGCGAGCATCCGCGCACCGGCTCGCCGGATGGTTTCCTGCCTTATCCGGACGTGCAGGGCACGCTGGCCGACGAGAAGAAGTTCATGCGCCTGTACCTGAACGAGGCTTATCTCTGGTACAAGGAATTGCCAAAACTGGACGAAGCGGGCTACACCAGCGCCATCGGCTATTTCAACGCGCTGAAGACGCCGCTCGTGACGGCATCGGGTGCGCCTAAGGACCGTTTCCACTTCACCTATCCGAGTGCGCAGTGGGACGAGTTGCAGAAGGGCGTGGATTACGGCTACGGTGTCTACTGGGCCCGCAATGCGGACGGCAAGGCGCCGCGCACCTGGCGCGTGACCTATGTGATCGCCGGCACCGCCGCCGCCCTGGCCGGCCTGCAGCGCGGCGACCAGCTGGTGGAAGTGGATGGCGTCGACTTCGTCAACGCGTCGGACGCCGATTCCGTCGCTAAACTAAACGCCGGCATCACGCCCAAAGCGGTGAACGAGCTGCACAACTTCGCCGTGCTGCGCGGCGGGCAGAAGATCGCCGTCGCCATGCGCTCGGCGCGGCTGGATATCTCGCCCGTGCAATATGTTCAGGCCATCGATACGCCCACCGGCAAGGTCGGCTACCTGATGTTCAATTCGCACAATACGGCCGCCGAGAAATACCTGCTGGACGCCTTCACCCAGCTGCGCGACGCGAACGTGCAGGACCTGGTGCTGGATATGCGCTACAACGGCGGCGGCCTGCTGTCGATCGCCAGCCAGCTGTCCTATATGATCGCGGGGCCGGAACAGACCAGGGACAAGATCTTCGAACGCACGGTGGCCAACGACAAGAGCAGGCAGCCTTCGCCCATCCAGTTCATCGGCAAGACCTTCGGCTACATCGTGCCCAACCCCGCGCCGCGCAATACGCCGCTGCCTTACCTGGGCCTGAAGAGGGTGACCATCCTCACCAGCGCCGGCACCTGCTCGGCCAGCGAGTCGGTGATCAACAGCCTGCGCGGGGTGGACGTGGAAGTGAACCTGGTGGGCGGCCAGACTTGCGGCAAGCCCTATGCGTTCACGCCGCTGCCGAACTGCGGCACTACTTATTTCGCAATCCAGTACCAGGGCATCAACGCCAAGGGCTTTGGCGACTATGGTGACGGCTTCGCGCCCACCTGCAAGGTGGACGACGATTTCAGCCACGCGCTGGGCGACAAGGCTGAAGGCCAGCTGGCTGCGGCCCTGTCGTTGCGCGCCAGTGGGGCGTGTCCGGCGCCAGCCGCCTCGGCCCGCGCCCGCGCCGCCGCTCCTGTGCAGGCGCTGGTGCCGGCACGTCCGGAAGCGGCCGAGATTGCAGTGCGCGAGCGCTGACGGCCGGACTATAATGCTCCGGCTTGCGGGACCGGCGTGCCGCGTCCCGCTCCTTCATGAACTTTGCCGGAGCCTTGCCGATGATGCGTTCTGCCTTGCTGCTTTCCCTGCTTGCTGCCTTGCCGCTGGCCCATGCGGCCCCTGACCTGACCACTGTTTCCGAGCGCTCCGGCTTCCAGGCCACGGGCCGCTACAATGAAGTGGTCAAGCTGTGCGCAGAGTTCCAGAAGGCTTATCCGAAAGCGGTGCGCTGCTTCAGCTTTGGCACCACGCCGGAAGGGCGCCCGATGCTGGCCCTGGCGGTATCGCGCACGGGCGCGCTGACGGCGAAGGCAGCCAGGGCGCGCAAGCTGCCGGTGCTGCTGGTGCAGGGCGGCATTCACGCGGGCGAGATCGACGGCAAGGACGCAGGCTTCCTGGCCCTGCGCGAGGCGCTGGAAGGTAAGGCTGCTGCGGCCGCGCTGGACAAGCAGGTGCTGCTCTTCGTCCCGGTCTTCAACGTGGACGGCCATGAGCGCTTCGGCAAGAACAATCGTCCCAACCAGCGCGGCCCGGTGGAGATGGGCTGGCGCGTGACGGCGCAGAACTACAACCTGAACCGCGACTACGTGAAGGCCGATGCGCCGGAAATGCAGTCCATGCTGGCGCTGGTGAACGAGTGGGATCCGCTGGCCTATATCGACCTGCATGTGACGGATGGCGCCAAGTTTCAGCCGGATGTGTCGATCCAGGTCGAGCCGGTGCATGGCGGCGATGCGGCGCTGATGAAGGCGGGCCTCGACCTGCGCGAAAACGTGATGGCGGACTTGCGCAAGCAGGGCTCCGATCCGAAGCACTACTACATTTCCTTCGACAAGACGGACGATCCGACTTCCGGCTTTGTGGACAGCATGTCCACGCCGCGCTTCTCCACCGGCTATTTCCCGCTGCGTAACCGCTTCGCGATGCTGGTCGAAACCCATTCGTGGAAGGATTACCCGACCCGCGTGCGCATCACGCGCAACACCATCGTCTCGCTGCTGGAGCAGGTGGCCCGTCATGGCGCCGCGTGGTCGAAGCTTGCGGCGGAAGCCGATGCGCGCGCCGTGGCGCTGGCCGATATGCCGCTCAGCTACAAGACCACGGACAAGGTCACCACCATCCAGTTCGGCGGCTATGAATACACGCGCACACCGTCTGATATCTCGGGCGCTCTGTGGACGAAGTACGATGAATCGAAGCCGCAGATGTGGACTGTGCCGCTGCGCGATGAGGTGGTGCCGGACTTCGTGGTGAAGGCGCCGGCCGGCGGTTATCTGGTTCCGGCGGCGCAGGCTTCCATTGTGGAGCCGAAGCTGAAAGTGCACGGCATCTCGTACAAGGTGCTGCCGTCGGCGCCGGGCAGGGTGGAGGTGGAGGCTTTCCGCGCCGAGCGTACGAAGCTGACGCCGACATCGTTCGAGGGCCACCAGATGATGACAGTGGAAGGCGCCTGGAAAGCGGAGCAGCGCGAGATCGGCAAGGGCGCGCTGTTCATTCCGTCGGCTCAGCCGAAGTCGCGCCTGGTGATGACGATGCTGGAGCCGCAGGGCGCCGATTCGCTGCTGGCCTGGGGCTTCTTCAACAACTCCTTCGAGCGCAAGGAGTATATGGAGGAGTACGTGGCGGAGGAGGTGGCGCGCGAGCAGATTGCGGCGGATCCTTCGGTCGGCGCGGAGTTCAGGGCGCGGCTGGAGAGTGATCCGGAGTTTGCGAAGAATCCGCGGGTGCGCTTGAATTTCTTCGCGAAGCGGCATGCTTCGTGGGATGAGCGGTTTAACCTTTATCCGGTGTTCCGCACGTCGGGCAGGTATTAAGACTGCCGTCGGGGCGCATGCACGGCGGATCAGAACGATCCGCCCTACAGCCCTGCGGGCCACGCATATGGCCATGCGAGGGCCACGAGTCACGCGTCGCGCCGTGCGATGGCCGCGGAATTGAGCGGCGTCGGGCGAAGAGGCACGCCGTTTGTGCGGGCCGGCGGCTAACGAATCTGCCAGCGGCGGGCGATTTCGGCTTTGCGGCCGTTGGTGGAAATGATGCGGTAACCTTCGTTGAACAGCTTGCGCGCCTGTTCGCCCTGCGGGTGGCTGGTGCTGAAGCCGATGTAGGAGCCCATGGACGGGGCGTGGAAGGCGACCGCCACGTTGCGCGTCTGTGCCGCGTCGGCCTTGACCTGGTCGGCCATCATCAGCGCCAGGTCCACCCGTCCGGCCGCCAGCTTGCGCAGGGTGGCGATTTCCGTGTTGGCCCGGTCCAGGATGGCGCCGCGCTTTTCCAGCTCGGCCAGCGAGGAAGGATATTCATAGCCGTTGACCACGCCGATGCGCGTTCCGGCAACGACCATATGCTCGGACACCGCCGGCAGCGGCTTGTCCGTGTTGTAGTAGTAGCGCGGGTGGACTTCGAACAGCGGCACGTCCGCCAGCACCAGCCTGCCCTGATGTTCCGGTGAGGGCGACATATTGAAGCAGCCCGCAACAATGCCCTGCATCGCATACGCCTTGCAGCGCGCATAAGGCACGACCACCAGCTTGACGTCCGTGTGAACGGCAGCATAGGCGGCGCGCACCAGGTCATTCGCATAGCCGTTGCCGTCCGCACCGGACCAGGGCGCGGCTCCATCCTCGACCATGATTTCGATCGGCGTTGCAGCGCCGGCGACGCCCGCCGCGAGGCACAAGGACAGCATCAGTCGTTTCAATACTGGCAGCATATCTTTCAGCATTCCGTTGCAGTTCCTGCCACATTGTATAAGATGTCGCGGCTGAGCTAACAATCGTGAGGGGACACAATGAGTATTCGAAGCGTGATCGGCGGCCTTGCACTGCTGGCGGCGATGGTGGCGATGGCGGCGCAGGCCGCGCAGCCGGGCAGTCCGGCGGCAGCGGTGAATGTGTTTATCGGAACGGGCGGCGACGGTCACACCTTCCCCGGCGCCACGCGTCCTTTCGGCATGGTGCAACTGGGCCCCGATACGCAGGTGCGCCACTTCAAGCAGAGTTATCCCTGGGCCGCCGGCTACCGCTATGAGGACAATTCCATCCTCGGCTTCTCTCACACCCATTTTTCCGGCAGCGGCCACTCCGACCTGGGCGACGTGCTGCTGATGCCCTACAGCGGCGACACCAAGCTCGAACCCGGTTATCCCGAACGTCCCTTCAGCGGCTACCGTTCGCGCTTCCGCCATGAGGACGAGCGCGCCGAACCCGGTTACTACGCCGTGCGCCTGCAGGACCACGACGTGGACGTGGAGCTGACCGCCAGCGAGCGCGTGGGCCTGCACCGCTACCGCTACGCCAGAGGCGCCGGGGCGAAGCTGATTCTCGACCTGCGCAACAGCATCTACGACTACAACGGCAAGAACCTGTGGTCTTCGCTGCGCGTGCGCGACAGCAGCACGATCACCGGCATGCGCGCCACGCGCGGCTGGGCGCCGGGGCGCCAGGTCTTTTTTGCGATGAAGTTTTCGAAGCCCATGGCGGGCCGCGCCCTGTATAACCGGGAAGAGGGCGTCGAATACAAGGGCTTTGCCGCGCCGGGCAAGACGCCGGCGGAGAAGATTTATGTCGAAGGCAAGGCGCTGGTCGGGGCGCTGGACTTCGGCGCGCCGGACGATGGCACGCTGCTGGTGAAGGTGGCGCTGTCCGCCGTCAGCGAAGACGGTGCGCTGGCCAACCTGGCAGAGATGCCGGGCTGGGATTTCGACGCGGAGCGCAAGCGCGCGGGCGATGCGTGGAACGAAGCCTTGTCCGCCGTGGCGATCGACGCGCCGGCCGATATGCGCACCATGGTCTACACCAGCCTGTATCACAGCATGCTGGCGCCCAGCCTGTTCATGGACCGCGACGGGAAATATCGTGGGCCGGACAACCAGGTGCACCAGGCCAAAGGCTTCCGCTTCCACTCCACCTTCTCGCTGTGGGACACCTACCGCGCCCTCCATCCTCTGCTGACGCTGATCCAGCCCGAGCAGCGCAATGTGGACTTCGTGCGCTCGCTGATCGCTTCGCAGAAGCACAGCCCTTACGGCATCCTCCCCGTCTGGCAATTCCACGGCATGGAAACCTGGTGCATGATCGGCTACCACGCGGTGCCCGTAATCGCGGACGCCTATATGAAGGGAATGAAGGGCATCAATGCCGACGAAGCGCTGGCTGCCATGACGGCGAGCGCCGAGTATGGCCCCTACGGCGGGCTTGAGCACTATATGAAGCTGGGCTATGTGCCGATCGACCTGGAGCCGGAGGCGGCATCCAAGACGGTCGAATATGCCTTCGATGACTGGACCATCGCGCGCGTGGCCGAGAAGATGGGACGCAAGGATGTCGCGGCGCGCTACTACAAGCGCGCGCAGAATTACCGCAATGTGTTCGATACGAAGACTGGCTTCATCCGCGCCCGCAAATCGACCGGGGAATTTCGCGAGCCTTTCAATCCGGTGCAATCGAACTTCGGCAGCGACTATACCGAGGGCAGCGCGTGGCAATACTCATGGTATATGCCGCACGATAACGCGGGCCTGATCTCCATGCTGGGCGGTGATGCGGGCATGGCTGCCAGGATCGACCAGGTCTTCGACGCCAGGGTCGATGAAAACGTGTACGCACACATGGAGGATATTTCGGGGCTGATCGGCCACTATGCCCATGGCAACGAGCCTTCGCATCATGTGGCTTACCTGTACAACTACGCGGGCGCGCCGTGGAAGACGCAGGCGCGTCTGGGGCAGATTGTCGCGAGCCAGTATGGCAACAAGCCGGATGGCCTGGCGGGCAACGACGACCTGGGACAGATGTCGGCGTGGCTGGCGTTCACGGCGCTGGGATTTTATCCGGTGGCGCCGGGCAGCAATGAGTATGTGATCGGGCGTCCGTTCGTGGACAAGGCGGTGCTGAATCTGCCGAATGGGAAGCGCTTTATCATTCGCGCCGAGCAGCTCTCCGCTGCCAATGTATATGTTGGCGGCGTGGCGCTGAACGGCAAGCCTTTGTCACGCAGCTACCTGCGGCATGAGGACATCATGGCCGGCGGGGAGCTGGTGTTCCGTATGCAGCCCACCCCCAACACCGAATGGGCCCGCGACCGCGCCGCACGGCCATACAGCCAGACCGCGTATCCATGATGGCACCGGGCCCGAAGGGCTGTAGGGCGGATCATTGATCCGCCGCTGCCTGCAATGGGATAACGCCTGGAACGGACGAGGTGGTCGAGCAGGGCTCCTCGTCGAACGCGATATCGCCCAGCGAATTGGCCACGCCATCGGCCTTGATATGGGCGAACGGGAACAGCGCGCGGTCCATCAGGTGCGAAGGCACCACGGTCGACAAGGCCGAGAAGGTGTTCTCCACGCGGCCCGGATGTTTCTTCTCCCAATCGCGCAGCATGGCCTTGATCTGCTTGCGCTGCAGGTTTTCCTGCGATCCGCACAGGTCGCAGGGGATGATGGGGAAGTTCTTCACCGCCGCATAGCGCTCGGTGTCCTCTTCCTTCACATAGGCCAGCGGACGGATCACGACGTGCTTGCCGTCGTCGGACACCAGCTTGGCCGGCATGCCCTTGATCTTCCCGCCGAAGAACATATTGAGGAAGAAGGTTTCCAGGATGTCGTCGCGGTGGTGGCCGAGGGCGATCTTGGTGCAGCCCAGTTCATCGGCCACGCGGTACAGGATGCCGCGGCGCAGGCGCGAGCACAGCGAGCAGGTGGTCTTCCCTTCCGGGATCAGGCGCTTGACGATGGAATAGGTATCCTGGTTCTCGATGTGGAAAGCCACGCCCAGTTCCGTCAGATAGCGCGGCAGCACATCGGCCGGGAAGTTCGGCTGTTTCTGGTCCAGGTTCACGGCCACGATCTCGAAATTGATCGGGGCGCGCTCGCGCAGCGTCATCAGGATGTCCAGCAGGGCGTAGGAGTCCTTACCGCCGGACAGGCAGACCATGACCTTGTCGCCTTCCTCGATCATATTGAAGTCGCCGATGGCCTGGCCAACCAGGCGGCACAGGCGCTTGTGCAGCTTGTTGTTCTCGTAGGTGACTTTATCGGCGGCTTTGGTGTCTACAACGGCGTTCATGCTGCATCCTTGATCTTGAATACTTCCACACCCACGCCTTCGCAGTCCGGATACACGTCAGGCTTCATGCTCGACACGCGTGCGGCGCGCACATGCGGGTGTTCCAGCATCGCGCGCACCACGTCGTCCACCAGGGTTTCCTGCAGGTGGACATGGCCCTGCGCCATGCGGCGCGCAATGGTCTCGCGCATGAAGTCGTAGTCGACCACTTCATTCAGCTCGTCGGCCTTGGGCGTGGACACGGACAGCGGGATGTACAGGTCCACGTTGATCAGCACGCGCTGCTCGCCCTTCTTCTCGAAATCGTGCACGCCGATATTGATCAGCACTTCGTAATTGCGCAGGAACAGCCGGCGGCAATCCTGCAGTTGTGGGTGAATCAGGGCGGACAGCATTATGCGTAAACCTTAAAGTTGAAATTATTTGGCGACGAACATCACGTCGCGTTCCATGGGCACCAGGTGCTGGCCGCCATCGACCAGCATGACCGTGCCCGTCATGGCGCGTGCGCCGGCCGCATAGACGACAGCGGCGGCAATATCCTCCGGCGTGCTGGAGCGGCCCAGCGGCGTCTGTTTGTGCGCCTTGGCGAAGCCTTCCTCGCTCTGGTCGCCAGACACCATGGTGATCCCCGGCGCCACGCCCACCACCCGTACACGGGGCGCCAGCGCCTGGGCCAGCATCGTGTTGGCCGCGCCCAGCGCCGCCTTGGACAGGGTGTAGGACAGAAAATCGGGATTGAGATTATAAAGCTTCTGGTCCAGCAGATTGATGACGACCGCCTCGCCATTGGCCGGCGTGGCTTCGTACAGGGCATGGGCCAGCAGCACCGGCGCCGCCACATTGGTATGTATGTGTGCATCGAAGCGCTCGAAGCCGAAGTCGAAATGGCTGTCGTAGTCGAACAGCGAGGCGTTGTTGACCACGCAATGCACGGCGTCCAGCGCGGCCACGGCGCGCGGCAGCAGCTGCTTCACGGCCGCTTCGTCGGACAGGTCGCAATCGAGGATGACGGCGCGCCGGCCCAGCGCGGCGATGTCGTGCGCCACGGCGCGCGCCTCGTCGTGAGAGTGGCGGTAGTGGACGGCGATGTCCCAGCCTGCGCGCGCCAGGCCGAGGGCGATGGCGCGGCCCAGGCGCTTGGCGGCGCCCGTCACCAGCGCGACGCGCGGCGCGGGCAGGCCCGGCATGGTCATAAGCTCTGTTGTCGTCATATCAAGTACGGTGTGATCCCATGGGGGCGCCGATTCGCTACAATGCCGGAATGTCCTTACCAGCACCTTCTCCCGACGCGCTGGCCGCGTCCCAAGCCTTGCAGCGCCAGATTGCCGCCGATATCGAGCGGCAGGGCGGCGTCATTTCCTTCTCCCGCTTCATGGAACAGGCGCTGTACGCGCCCGGCCTGGGTTATTACAGCGGCGGTTCCGCCAAGCTGGGCAGGGATGGCGATTTTACAACCGCGCCTGAGCTCACGCCCCTGTTCGGGCAGGCGCTGGCGCACGCTGCAGCCGCTATTATCGCCCAAAGTGCGCCGCATATCCTCGAATTCGGGGCCGGCACGGGCAAGCTGGCCTTCGATGTGTTGACCGAGCTGGCGGCGGCCGGCGTGGCCGTCGAGAGCTATTCGATTGTCGACTTGTCCGGCGAGTTGCGTGCGCGCCAGCAGGAACGCCTGAAGGATTTCCCCCAGGTGCGCTGGCTGGACACCTTGCCGGAACGCTTCGACGGCGTTGTCCTGGGCAATGAAGTGCTGGACGCAATGCCGGTCGATATGGTCACGCTGACCGGAGAGGGCTGGCAGGCGCTGCACGTCACGGTGCGCGACGGCGCCTTTGCCTGGCAGCCGGTGGCGCCCGATGCGGCGCTGGCGGAACAGATCGCGCGCCAGATCCCCGACCAGGACACGCTGCCGGTCGGCTACGTGACCGAAGTGCATGGCGCCGCCTGCGGCTTCATGGCCACGCTGGGCCGGATGCTGGGCAAGGGCGCGGCCCTGCTGTTCGATTATGGCTTCCCGGCCCGCGAATACTACCTGGGCGACCGCGCCACCGGCACGCTGATGTGCCACTACCGCCACCACGCCCATCCGGACCCGTTCTACCTGCCCGGCCTGCAGGACATCACGGCCCACGTCGATTTCACGGCAATGGCGCTGGCGGCCCAGGAGGCGGGCGCGGACGTGCTCGGCTATACCAGCCAGGCCGGCTTCCTGATCGGCGTCGGCGTCGGCGAGCTGCTGCTGCGCACCGATCCGTCGGATGCCGCGCGCTACCTGCCCCAGGCCAACGCCCTGCAAAAGCTGCTTTCCCCGGCGGAAATGGGCGAGCTGTTCAAGGTGCTAACCATCGGCAAGGGCGTGGAGTTGCCTGCGGAACTCCTGCGCGCGGATCGAACCCACCGTTTGTAGAGGCAGCCCGCCGCTGATAATATTAAGAGATGGGAAAGATCCACACTCACTATGACAACCTGAAGGTATCCCGCGGCGCACCGCAGGAAGTCATACGTGCCGCCTATAAGGCGCTGAGCCAGAAATACCATCCGGACAAGAACCCGGGTGATGAAAAGGCGGCGCGCATCATGGCGATCGTCAACACGGCTTACGGCGCACTGGCTGACCCGGTGCGGCGCAAGGAGCACGATGAGTGGATCGCCCAGGAAGAATGGGAAGTCGAGTGGCTGGAAAGCACCAGGCACGAGGGCCAGCATCCGATGCCGGCCGAGCAGGGCTGGACCGACCATCCCGTCGACATTCCACGCCGGCGCAAACTGAAGCATCGTCTCAAGCTGTGGAGCTCACTGGGCGGTTGCGTGGCCCTGGGCTGGGTCGGCGGCATGCTGACCGTGGGTGAGCCGCACCGCGTTTCCTCCGTGCTGGCCTCCGGCTGGGGCGGCAAGCCTGCCGCCGAGCTGACCGCCACCGCAACCACCACGCCGGCCCGCAGCTTCCCCCGCGTCGAAAAAGCCCAGACGGGCGACGATGGCTGGGCCGTCGCCAAGCCTTACTCGCCGGAACCGAACGTCGCCAGGCCGCCGCCGATCAAGGTCGTGACGCTGTCGCAGGTGGTGCTGCCGAGTTCGGTCGTCGATTGCGAACACGAAAGCCCGACCCTGGTGGCGCCGAATGGCGAGCCGTGGCCGGCCCAGTCCGGTTATGTGGATGGTTTCCCGGTCGGAAACAAGGGCGAGGATATGCAGCTGACGCTGGATAATGCCAGCAACGCCGCCGCCGTCTTCATCAAGGTCTACGACCTCGACCGCCACGTCAACGTGCGCTATGCCTTCGTGCAGGCGCACGACAAGCTGGTGGTCGACCAGCTCTCCAACGGCAAGTACGAAATCCGCTACCAGAACATCGACCTCGGCCCGGGCAAAAACGGCTGCGCCGACCGCCGGGCCAAGCAGGCGGCCAGTTAAGCGCCGGATCAGCTGGCCAGGCCTTCGATCAATCCCATTTCTGCACTGGACATCAGCTTGTTGATGTCCACCAGGATCAGCATGCGCTCATCGATGGTGCCGAGGCCGATCATGTACTCGGTGCTGAAGACGGTGCCCAGGTCGGGCGCCGGGCGGATCTGGTCGGGCGTCAGCGTGGTCACGTCGGAAACCGAATCGACCACCATGCCCACCACCCGGCCATTGATGTTGAGGATGATGACCACGGTGAACTGGTCATAGACGGGTTCACCCAGCTTGAACTTGATGCGCATGTCCACCAGCGGAATGATGATGCCGCGCAGATTGATCACGCCCTTGATGAAGTCCGGCGCGTTGGCAATGCGCGTGACAGCCTCATAACCACGGATTTCCTGGACCTTGAGGATGTCGATGCCGTATTCCTCGCTGCCCAGCTTGAAAGCCAGGAACTCGCGCCCCTGGCCGTCGGCCGCCGCCACTTGATTGTCTTGCATGCCTTTCTCCTTCGTGGTGTTGCGGAAAGTTTCGATTGTCACACAATTAAATTCTGATTATGCTGGTTGTGACGATTCGGCATTTTAAATCAAGGAGATGGTATGGCGGACCCCAACGCCGTCGAGGACGACTGGCTGCTGGATGAAGATGACGATGATAAGCAGACCGCCCAGGCGGCACCCGACCAGCGTCAATGGCGCGTGCTGATCGTCGACGACGATCAGGATGTGCACGCCGTTACCCGCCTGGCCCTGCGCAACGTCAGCTTCAAGGGACGCGAGCTGGAACTGTTTTCCGCCTACAGCGGCCGCGAAGCCTTCGACATCCTGCGCGATACCCCCGATATCGCCCTCGTGCTGCTCGATGTGGTGATGGAAACGGACGATGCCGGCCTGCTGCTGGCGCGCCGCATCCGCGAAGAGCTGCACAACTCCATCGTGCGCGTGGTGCTGCGCACCGGCCAGCCGGGCCAGGCGCCCGAGCAGCGCGTGATCATTGAATACGATATCAACGACTACAAGGCCAAGACGGAGCTGACGACACAAAAGCTGTTCACCACCGTCATTTCGGCGCTGCGCGCGTACGAAAGCCTGAACATGCTGGAGCGCAGCCGCATCGGGCTCGGCAAGATCCTGGCCGGCGCCACCAACCTGTACCAGATTCATTCGCTGCGCGAGTTCGCGTCAGGCGTGCTGAACCAGGTGTCCGCCATCCTCGATGTGGGGGCGGACGGCGTGCTGTGCCTGATGCAGGTCGATACCGGCGACACCACCGTGGTGGCGGCCACTGGCAATTACGCGCCGCTGGCCGAGAACGAGCACATGCCGCACGAGCATACGCTGTGGCCGGCGATTGCCAAGGCGTTTGCCGAGAAGAAGAGCCAGTTCGAACACCCGGCCAATGTGCTCTACATCCACACCCAGGAAAACCGCGACGTGGCCATTTCCGTCACGCCACCCTGGCCATTGGCCCAGATCCAGCGCGACCTGCTGGAAGTGTTCTGCGAGCGCATTGCCGCCGCCTTCGATAATCTCTATATGTTCGGCCAGCTGCGCAAGGCGCAGGAAGCGACCGTGGTCGCGCTGGCCGACCTGGCGGAGTTCCGCGACGGCTGCACCGGCGGCCATGTGAGGCGCGTGCAGCGCCTGTCCTCGGCGATCGCCGCGCGCATGAAGGAAAACGGCGTCGACGATCCGGCAATGACGACCCAGCTGGTGGACATGATCGGCCTCGCCTCCATCCTGCACGACGTGGGCAAGGTTGCCACGCCGGACCACATCCTTCTGAAGCCGGGCCCGCATACCGACGAGGAAAAGGCGCTGATGCAGACCCATGCCGCCGTCGGCCGCAGCGTGCTCGAACGCGCCGCCCACATGGTCGATGGCGTCAGTTACCTGCACTATGGCGCCGACCTCGCGGGCGCCCACCACGAACACTACGATGGCCAGGGCTCTACGAACGGCCTGAAGGGCAAGGATATTCCGCTCTCCGCCCGCATCGTGGCCGTGGTCGACGT
>DASWYX010000183.1:0-24891 GCA_036404755.1 Pseudoduganella sp. | reverse complement strand
GGCGTCGCCAACGGCTTCCCTTTTTCGACGATATACGTCCCGATTAGCCGCAAGACCGCCGGTCCCGTATTCCGCGCATCGTGCACCTTCCCAGCCGGGATCACAAACGCCTCCCCAGCCTTCACCTTGCGCGGCGCTTCTCCATCGATCAGCAACTCCCCCTCGCCCTCGAGGATGTAGCTGATCTCGTCCCCCGGATGCGTATGGCGGCCTGCCGTCACCCCCGGTTCCAGTTCCACCTTCGCCACCACCGCCTCGCGGCCTTCGACCGACACATCGGCCCTGGTGACGACAGTACGCTTGATGCCCTGGGCCTGAGCGACGCCCAGGCCCATTACCGCCAGCGCAGCCGCAGCTGCGAATAATCGATGGGCATTCATGATGGATCAGGGCGGGTCGTTGCTGATTTCCGGATACAGGCCGCCCATTACGCCCATCTTCGCAGCGGCAACCGCCAGCTTTTCACCCTTCTTGCTGCCGTAAGTGAAGTCCAGATGGAAGGTGTCGCGCTGGGTGTTCACGTCGCTGAGAGTGACGTGGTTGCCGTGCCGGCTGATGGAAGGCGTGCTCAACTGGTCCTGGTCTTCCGGATTGATGGAGACGGAACGGATAATCACGTCGGCCGGCGCCTGCACCAGCTTAAAGCTGAGAATGGTGTCGTTATCGGTGACGTTGATGACCTTGGGCTCGTAAGTCGCTTCATAGCTGCCGTCATCGAGCCGGGTGACCGTGATCTCGCAATGCTTGATAGGCGGATCTTCCTGCTTATTTTTATTCATCTTCTATCTTTCATCGAAGGTTGTTGGATACGTACTGTCTGTAACGTGCTTCCCGATAGCCCATCGAATCGAGCTGGCGGATTTGATCGGCAACCAGCTTGCCGTCGCCAATGCAAATTCTGGCCCGTACTTGCAGGGCAAGCAGGGAATAGTCGGTGGTGTCGGCGAGCAAGGGGTTCAACACGTCCAATGCGCGCTTGCAGTAGTCGATCATTGGCCCGTCCACGCCGGCGCGCTGGGCGATTTCCGCGCGAGCCAGCAGCGCGTCTGCCAGGATGGAGACGGCGGCGCTGTCTTTTTTCGCCTTCGCATACTGCACTTCCAGGGCCTGGATGACGCTGTCCATATTCTGCAGGGCTTCATTCTGGCGGCCGAGCTTTTGCAACAAGGGCGTCTGTGCCTGCCTGAATTTCAGGGACTGGAAAACCAGCGTGCTGTTCTTGGGATCCAGGGCGCTGAGCGCGGACATTTTTTCGATAATCGCCTGCAGGCGCTGCAGGCTGTCGCGCGGATCGCCGGTCTGCTCGAACAACTCGAACTGCCTGCCTTTTGCAGCATACAGGCGTGCTTGCCACTGGCGATTGCTGGGGTCGATGTCCACCAGTCGTTGCTGCACACTTTCAGCCGCTTCGAGTTTTTCCAGCGAATTGTTGCGCTGGCCTAAAGCTGCGTAGAGCATGCTTTGCCGCATCAGTGACAGCGCCAGGCGCGACGCCGCGTGCGCGTCCTTCTCATGGTCTGGCTGCAGCAAGCGCTCTTCTTCACGATAGAGGCGCATTGCCTCGGCCAGATGGCCCTGTTTGAGCTTGCTCTCCGCCAGCCAGGAATAGCCGTTGGCCAGGTCAGACTGCAGGCCGGACTTGTCGGGCTTCTGCGCCAGCACACGCTGCTTGAGTTGCAGGGAGAGTTCGAATTCCTTGCTGGCTTCCTGGTAGCGGCTGCGCTTCATGGCGATGACGCCCAGCGTGTTGTGCGCGTAGGATTGCTCCATCCATCCATCGGCATCCGTCGGGTCCGCTGCGGCAAAGCGGTCGCTGAAATCACGGTACTCCTGCATCAGAGGCTCGGCTGTGTCGAGTTCGTTTTGAGACAAGTGGTATTGGCCCAGCAAAAAGGCCGTAATACCGTGCTCGCGCAGCAGCACGCGATCCTGGCCTGCCCCCAGCTTGCGCATGATTTCCAGCCCCGTTGTCCAGGCGGTCCGGGCCTCATCCAGGCGGGAACGGCTCATATTCACCTCGCCGATGATGCGCAAGGCCCTGGCCTTTTGGATAAGCGTCGCTTCACTGGCGTCGGCATCACCGGGTTTGCCCAGGTAATCCATGGCTTTCTTGCTGATGTCGTCCAGTAGGGCAAGCTTGCCGATTGGCCGCAGCTTTTCCACGAAGTCGCCCAGCATGTAGGTCATCAGCCCTTCGGCCTCGCTGCGGTTGCGCTCGGCGTCGCGCTGGGCGCTGCGGGCCATCAGGCCGAGGGTGGTGGCGAGGATGGCCAGGAGGGCGATGAGGCCGACGACGCCGTTGCGGACGCGCTCGCCCAGGCGGGCGCGGGCGATGGAGGCGCGGACGTATTCGGCTTCCAGCGGCGCCAGGGAAAAGTCTTCGAGGGTCAGCAGCTCGGCGGCCTGGCTGACCTGGCTGCCGCGGGGGATGAGCAGGTCGCGGGCGCGGCTGGAGGCGACCCAGCGGGTGGCTTGTCCGCTGAGGCGAGTGCGCAGCTGGAGGGCGTGGCGGTAGCGCTCTATCCAGTCGGCCACGCGCGGCCAGCGGCGCAGCAGGGCTTCGTGGGCGACCCCGAAGCTGGGCACGTCGCCGGCCAGTTCGCTGACGAACAGGCGCGCCTCGACCATTGCGCGCACGAGCTCTTTTTCGGCGTCGCTGCGCAATAAGGACCATGGGCTGCGGCGCGCGGTCACGGCGGCCTGCTCGTCGCCGATATTCACCAGCAGGGACAGCACATGGGGCAGCGCCGCCACCTGCTCGGGCTTGAGCGCGGCCACGACCTGTTCAGCGCGGATGCCGATCGCGCCTTCGATGCCGCCCAGTGCATGGAAGGCTTCGAAGCGCAGCACGCCTTCGTCGCTGCGCAAGCGGTAGAGCTCGTTCAGACAGTATTGCAGCAGCGGCAGGGTATCCGGGCTGCCGCGGGCGGCGTCGCACAGCACGTCGTCCAGGCTGGCGCCGGTATTGGCGTCCTGCTCGAAAGTCAGCTGGGCGGCGCGGGCGGGCTGGCGGACGATCTGGGCGATGTCGGCGCCGTCGGGCGTCGTCAGGTCGAAGTGGCCGCCGCGCGCCTTGAGCGCCATCAGTGAAGGCAGGGCGACGATATCCGGATAGAAGTCGTTGCGGCAGGCCATCACGATCAGCATGGCCCCGCTGCGCGCCAGCGTTTCCAGCACGTCCACGAAAGCGGTACGTTCGGCTGCCGGACTGCGGAAAATGGCCTCCAGCCGGTCAACGAACACGGCGATGCGCGGCTTGGGGCCGGCGCGGCTGGCGACGTCGGCGGCTACCCCGGCGGCATCCTGCGCCAGGCGCCGGCCAAGGCTGGCGGCGCTTTCGCCGTCGAACAGGGGCTGGTGATCCAGCTCGGCATCGAGCAGGGCGGCCGCCAGGCACTGGCAGAGGTTGCTGCCGCCAAGGTCGGCGCAGTCGAGATAGGTATTGCTGGACAGAACGATCGGCTCGTCGGCGCGGGCGACGCCCTCGGTCAGCTGCGGCAGCAGGCCGGCGCGCACCAGGGACGTCTTGCCGGAACCGGAGGGACCGAGCACCAGGGCCATGGCGCACCCGGCCGCAGACTGGGCCGTGGCGATCGCGCGCAGATGTGCGGTTGCGGTAACGCGGCCAAAGAAAATGGCGGCGTGATTTTCCTGGAACGCTTCCAGGCCGCGGAAAGGCGAGCCGCCGGTCCAGCCGGCGGGCGCCGCTTCGGCGGCCTCGACCACGGTCGCGATGGCGCGGTAGCCGCGCTTGCGGATCGTTTCGATATATCGCGGATCCGTGCTGGAATCGCCCAGCGCGCGGCGCAACTGGGTGATGGCCTTGTGGACGGGGTTGTCGCCCAGTTCATTGCTTCCCCAGCAAGCCTGCAGCAACTCTTCCGCCGGGATTACCGCCCCCGGATGGCGGCAGAGATAGCGCAAAACCGCCATGACCCGCGGTTCCAGCGTCGTGCGCACACTGCCATCGCTGACCGCGTTGCCTGCCGGATCCACATCCCAGTCGCCGAAGCGAAAGCCCGTATTTCCCATACCGTTCACCACAATTGTTCTTTTTAATCAGCAGCTTAGGGAAACCTTCCGGACGCGAAGAAGAAATCTTCCGGTCCGGAAGAATTCCGGAAGGCATCGGAAGAAAGACTTGATTAAAGTTCATCCCGTACCGTTCGGCAAATATTAACATTCCAGATAGCAAATATGTTCACTACTGAAGCGGCTTTTTTTGTTTCTGACGAAACAGTGTATGAATTGCCCAGTTTGATTGCTAATTGGCAATCTTCTGGCCCGCTATTGAGCGCTGAACTTGCCAGAATGCAAAAAGACGGCAGCCTGCCGGACCATGTCGATATCGACCAGTTGCTGACGAAGGTGGGCATGGCCCTCGGCGGCGACGGCCCCGACCGGGCGTTGATCCAGACTATCAGCGTCGAGACCGCGCCGGACCGCCCGGCCACCGCACGGTTGGTCGTTGAAATGTCTTCCGGAAATTTGCGTTTCCTGAACGGGTACGGCCCGAAGGACCAGCTGCTACGACAGAGCGTTGCTGGATGGAAGGTGGAGTTCACTGCCGGCATTAACGAACGGGGCGGGTTGGCGCTGGCAAAAGCGGAGGCTGATGCGGAACGTACCCAGCTTTCATGCGACAACTTGTTGTTAAAGAACTACTTTGTCGCGGCAATGACTGAATGGTTGCGTGGCCAGGCCGAGAATGTGCTGGCGCGTACCGAAGGACGTTTCGCCGTGATCCCGCGCAATGAGTTCCTGCGCTGCTATCTGCGGCCGCTGCTGCTGGAACCCTTGCAGGCGCGGCTCGACGAACTGCCCGATTTCATCCACTCCCGCGCGGGGCTGGCGGGCGAACTGAAGGCATCGGAATGCCTGAACGAGAAGTCCGGCGTCGAAGCGACGCTGTACAACGGGGCGCGAGCGGAGTTCGTGCCGACCAAGGCGGGCTGGCAGTACCGCGATCATGTGCTGCTGCACTGGCAGGAAGCCAACCGCACGCTGCACGACCGCGAATCGGAGCAGGACGTGCACTGCACCCTGGCCCTGGCGACCCAGCCGGGCGAGGATGGCCGCCCGCATGCGACGCTGGACATCATCTCCACGCTCACACGCTATGAGTGGGACAGCGTAAAGCAGGAGCTGCCGGCGTCGCGGCAACGTCATTACATGGGAAAGGCGTGGGCGCGCGCCACGCTGCAATGGTCGCTGCGGCTGCAATGGCTGCCGGCCGCGGATGGCAGCATCCGCATGACGGTTCAAGAGCGCAAGGGCATGCCGCGCACAGACGCGGGCACGACGGGCATCTACGTGGTGTCTGATCCCTTGCCTCACTTAATTAATGTGCACCGCATTTGCCAGTGGTGGGACAACCATTCCGCCAGCCTGGTCCCGGTGCGAAGCGAACTGGCCGAGCCCCTGGCTGCGGCTACCACGACCGTCTTCGAGCGGATCGTGCAAGCGCTGGCGCCGGACGGCAACCGCCACTGCCGCGGCCTGCGCATCAATGAACGTGGCGACATCGAAATGGAATTGGGGGAGTAAGCAATGTCTGGCCTGATCACTACCATGCCCGGCGCGCCTGTGCGCCAGTGGGGCACGGCCTGCGCCTCGGGGGCGCAAAGTTATGCAGCGGCGCGCGTGGCGCGCATCGTGCTGCAGCGCGAACCGCTGGCGTCCGAAGCGCTTTCGTGGACCACCTTGTACAGCTGCCAGGCCGACCCGGTGCGCGGCCGCGCGGAACTGGCGCTGTGCCTGCTGAACCGCAGCGAGGCCTCGGAGCTGGATGACGCCACGCGCATGGCGCGCGCCTACAACGCGGTGTTCGACCGCTATGATGCGAGCCTGCCGCCGGACCTCGCGTCCTGGATCGGCCAGCTGCGCGCCGGCGAGAAGCTGGAAAGCCTGGTGCGCCGCCAGCTGGTGCCGCTGTGCGAGTCCGGCTACCGTGCCGCCGCCTGCGGCGCGCCCGCGGCTGCGCGCCGTCCGTTGTTTGCCGTGCGCGATGCGGCCGGCCTGCCGCTGGTGTTCTCGCTGGCCGCCAATGGCCGACTGTATATGTTCCGCCGCACGCCGTTCGGCCGTTGGTCGCAGACGGAGCTGAGTTCCCGCCTGCCGATGATCGGTGGCCGCCGCATCCAGTGCGCCGACGTGAAGCAGGCGCCGGACGGCAGCATTGCCATCGCGCTGTCCGCGGCGCCGCGCCCGGGCGAGGAGTCGGCTTCGCTGCATGTGGCGGTGGGCATTTCGAATGCGCTGGACGAGGCGGGCTGGGTCGAAGTCTTCAACAATATGGAGGGCCGCAGCGCCGGCCCCGCAGGTCCGCTGATCGCGCAGATCGAATTCGGGCTGCTGCAGTCAGGCGCCGCGCCGCTGGTGCTGGTGGATGGCGACGGCTGCTGGTATTTCAATGCCGCCGCCAGTGGTGCGCTGACCCTGCTGGCGCTGAAGGACGGTCCGCTGCCATCCTGGGGCTGCGCCATCGGCAGCTACCGCGTGCCGGGCGCATGGCTGCTGCAGGATGGAACAAAGGGCCGCGCCCTGCGCTTCGAGGCTTTCGCCGTGCCGGCCGGACGCAATACGCAGATCGACTACAGCGGCCTGCCGCGCCGCGCCAACAGCGTGTACCTGGCCGCCAGCGCCGTGCCGAATGTGCCGGACGTGTTCGTGGCCGGCGAAGGCATCGTGGTCTACCGCGGCGGCCAGGCGGTGCCGCAGCATGTGGTGAACGTGACGGGCGCGCGCCTGGTGTGGTGCGAGTCCGGCCCTTCGGGCGAGTATCTGGGGTACGGCGATGCCGGCGGAGAGCTGTGGCTGGTGATGCGTCAGCCGGGTGAAGCGTGGAGCAAACCGGTTGCCGTGGCAGGCTCGCTGGTGATGGCAACCCTGCTGGGTACGGCCTTGCACGGTGGCGTGCACGCGATCGGCGTCACGCCGGGTGGCGCGCTGGCCTGGCTGCGCTTCAATGCCCAGGGCGCGCAGGTGGGCGCGGAGGAAATCGCGCAGTGCGCCGTGTGGGAAGAGGAGTCCGTGGACCTGGAGGCGCTGGCAGGTCCGGTTGCCGCTTAATCGCGCGTCAGCAGCGCATCGGCGATGCTGGCGACCCAGCACACCAGCAGCACCAGCGAGGCCATGCCCACGCCCGCGCCGCCGCTGGCCGACATTTGCTCGGCCATCGCCACCGGGTCCATTGGCGTGCGCCCGGACGCGGCCTGGTCGATCAGGTCGGTGGCGCCGATCACCATGCCGCGCATGATCCACAGCAGCGCGGCGCCGGACGGCGCCATGAACAACAGCCCGCGCAGCCAGCGCTTGTACACGACCATCTGTCCCAGGCCCGGCAACACGAGCCCTGAAAGCAGGGCGGCGACAACTGAACGTTTCATGCAAGTCTCCCGATAAGAAAAAACGCCGGCAACCTCGCGGTGGCCGGCGTTCTGTGCCCGAGGCGAGCTAAAGTTTACTCGTAATCGCTCACAGGGATGCAGGAGCAGAACAGGTTGCGGTCACCGTACACGTTGTCGGCGCGGCCAACCGGCGGCCAGTACTTCTGCTTGCGCAGCGAAGCCACAGGGTAGGCTGCCACTTCGCGGCTGTACTTGCGCTCCCACTTGTCGGACAGCAGTACTTCCGCGGTGTGCGGCGCGAACTTCAGCGGATTGTCCGCCTTGTCGAATTCACCCGATTGCACTTTCGCGATTTCGGCGCGGATGGCGATCATCGCGTCGATGAAGCGGTCCAGTTCTGCCAGCGATTCGGATTCGGTCGGCTCGATCATCAGCGTGCCCGGTACCGGGAAGCTCATGGTCGGAGCGTGGAAGCCGAAGTCCATCAGGCGCTTGGCCACGTCTTCGTTGCTGATGCCGGTGGCATCGGTCAGGGGACGCAGGTCCAGGATGCACTCGTGCGCCACCAGGCCGTCGTGGCCCGAGTACAGCACGGGGAAGTGCGGCGCCAGGCGGCGCGCCACGTAGTTCGCGTTCAGGATCGCGACTTCGGTGGCGGCGGTCAGGCCGGCGTCGCCCATCATGGCGATATACATCCAGGAGATCGGCAGGATGGAAGCGGAGCCGTAAGGAGCAGCCGAGATCGAGCCGACGCCGTCTTCACCGCGCACATAGCCGTTGGAACGCTGGTTAGGCAGGAATTTCGCCAGGTGCGCGCCGACGCCGATCGGGCCGACGCCCGGACCGCCACCGCCGTGCGGGATGCAGAAGGTCTTGTGCAGGTTCAGGTGGGACACGTCGCCGCCGAAGGAGCCCGGACCGGCCACGCCCACCATCGCATTCATGTTGGCGCCGTCCACGTACACCTGGCCGCCGTGCTTGTGCACGATGTCGCACAGTTCCTGGATGCCGTCTTCGAACACGCCGTGGGTGGACGGGTAGGTCACCATCACGCACGCCAGGTTCTTCGCGTGCAGCTCGGCCTTGGCCTTCAGGTCGGCCAGGTCGACGTTGCCCTTGTCGTCGCAGGCGGTCACCACGACCTGCATGCCCACCATTGCAGCGGATGCCGGGTTGGTGCCGTGTGCGGACGATGGAATCAGGCAGATATTGCGGTGGCCTTCGCCACGGGATTCATGGTACTTCTTGATCACCAGCAGGCCGGCGTATTCGCCCTGGGAGCCGGCGTTCGGCTGCAGGGACACGGCGGCATAGCCGGTCACGGCGCACAGCATGGCTTCCAGCTGGTCGATCATTTCGCGGTAGCCCACGGTCTGGTCGGCCGGGGCGTACGGGTGGATGGTCGAGAACTCAGGCCAGGTCACCGGGATCATTTCGCTGGTGGCGTTCAGCTTCATGGTGCAGGAGCCCAGCGGGATCATGGTGCGGTCCAGCGCCAGGTCCTTGTCGGCCAGGGAACGCAGGTAGCGCAGCATCTCGGTTTCGCTGTGGTAGCGGTTGAAGACCGGGTGGGTCAGGTAAGCCGAGGTGCGGCCCAGGGACTCAGGGATGTTGCGTTCGACGGTGGCTTCCACGGCGTCGAAGTCCGGCTCTGCCGCGCCATTGCCGAACACGGCCCACAGGGCGGACAGGGTGGTGCGGTCGCAGGTCTCGTCCAGCGAAACGCCAACGTGTTGCGCGTCGATCTTGCGCAGGTTGATGCCGTTGGCGACGGCGGCTGCGTGCAGCGCGTCTGCCTTGTCGGTCTTGACGGTCAGCGTGTCAAAGAATGTTTCGTTGAAGCTGTAGCCGGCCATGCGCAGGTAAGCGGCCAGCACGCCGGTGTAGCGGTGCACGCGCTTGGCGATGTTATGCAGGCCTTGCGGGCCGTGGTAGACGGCGTACATGGAAGCCATCACGGCCAGCAGCACCTGTGCGGTACAGATGTTGGAGGTCGCCTTTTCGCGGCGGATGTGCTGTTCGCGGGTTTGCAGGGCCAGGCGGTAGGCCTTGTTGCCGTTCTGGTCCACGGTCACGCCGACCAGGCGGCCCGGCATGGAGCGCTTGTATTCGTCGCGGGTGGCCATGTAGCCGGCGTGCGGGCCGCCGAAGCCCAGCGGAACGCCGAAGCGCTGCGAGTTGCCGACAACGACGTCCGCGCCCCATTCGCCCGGAGGCGTCAGCATGGTCAGGGCCAGCAGGTCGGCGGCAACGACGACCATCGCGCCGGTGGCCTTCACGGTTTCCACGTCGGCGCGGTAGTCGCGCACCACGCCATTGGCGCCCGGGTACTGCAGCAGCACGCCGAATGCATCGGTCACGCCTGCCAGTTCGGCCGGGTTGAAGGTCTTCACGGTGATGCCCAGCGGCTCGGCGCGGGTCTGCACCACTTCCAGCGTTTGCGGCAGCACGTCGTTGGCGACGTAGAAGGTGTTCGACTTGGATTTGCCCACGCGCTGGATCAACGTCATCGCCTCGGCGGCGGAAGTGCCTTCGTCCAGCATGGACGCGTTGGCGATGTTCATGCCGGTCAGGTCGGTCACGGCCTGCTGGAAGTTCAGGATCGCTTCCAGGCGGCCCTGGGAGATCTCCGGCTGGTACGGCGTGTAGGCGGTGTACCAGGCCGGGTTTTCGAAAATGTTACGCAGTACCACGCCCGGCGTGTAGGCGTTGTAGTAGCCCTGGCCGATCAGGGATTTCAGCACCTTGTTCTTGCCGGCGATGCCCTTCAGTTTGGCCAGCGCTTCCTGCTCCGGCATCGGCTGGGAGAACTGGCCGAGGGGCAGGGCGCTCTTGTTGCGGATGCCCGGCGGGACGATGGCATCGATCAGCGCGGCGCGGGAGGCGTAGCCGAGCACGTCGAGCATCTGCTGCTGTTCGGCGGCGTCCGGGCCGATGTGGCGGGCGATGAAGGCATCGCGGGCTTCAAGTTGGGTCAGGCTGGTGCGGGTCTTGGTGGAGAAATCTCAGGGCCAGATTGGGAAAGCTCGTTGGGCAGCGCCGCGTAGGGCGGATCATTGATCCGCCGTGCATGCATCGCGGCGGCGCTATGGCGGATCAATGATCCGCCCTACGCGTCAACAATGGTGATACGTTGTTATGCGCCGGTGCTGTTGCCGTAAGCGGCGGCGTCCAGCAGGCCGTTGACGGCGTTGGCGTCGGCCGGCTTCATCTTGAACATCCAGTTGGCGTACGCGTCGGCGTTGATGGACTCCGGCGATGCCACGACGGCGTCGTTCACGGCGGTCACCTCGCCCGAAACCGGAGCGTAGATGTCGGACGCGGCCTTCACGGATTCCACCACGGCGGCGTCGTCGCCGGCGGTGTAGGTGGTGCCGACCTTCGGCAGTTCGACGAACACGATGTCGCCCAGCGCTTCCTGCGCGTACTCGGTGATGCCCACGGTGATGGTGCCGTCGGCTTCTACGCGTACCCACTCATGGGACTCGGTGTACTTCAGGTCTGCAGGAATGTTGCTCATGTTTTGCTCCAATAGGGTTGTTGTTCGGGGTCAGGCAGCGAGGATTTTACCGTTACGCACGAAAGGCAGCTTGACGACGCTTGCCGCCAGTTTCTTGTCGCGGATCTCGACGTGCACGGTGTCGCCCACTTGCACGCTCATTGGCAGCCGCGCCAGCGCGATCGCCTGCTGCATGGTGGGGGAGAAGGTGCCGGAGGTAATTTCGCCGGTGTCGCCGTTGGCGGCGATGACTTTCTGGTGCGAGCGCAGCACGCCGCCTTTCTCGCGCAGGATCAGGCCCAGGAACTGCTGGTTCTGGCCTTTGGCCTGCAGGGCTGCCTTGCCGATGAAGTCGCGTTCGGAAACCAGGTCGATGGTCCAGGCCAGGCCTGCGTCCAGCGGATTCACGGTTTCGTCCATGTCGGAGCCGTACAGGTTCATGCCGGCTTCCAGGCGCAGGGTGTCGCGCGCGCCCAGGCCGGCCGGCTTCACGCCTGCCGCGGCCAGCGCATTCCACAGGGCTTCCGCCTGTTCCGCCGCCACGCCGATTTCGAAGCCGTCTTCGCCGGTGTAGCCGGTGCGCGCGACCATGGCTTCGCCGAAAGCGGTGCCTGGCACCAGCGCCACATTGAAGGGCTTCATTTCAGCGGTGGCTTCCTTTGCCTGCGGGATCACTTCCCATACCTTGGCGCGGGCGTTCGGGCCCTGCACGGCGATCAGGGCCATCGCGTTGGCGCCGTCGCGGCGCTGGGTGATGGTCAGGCCGGCGTTGGTGGCTTCGTTCTGCTTCTGCATCCAGGCCACGTCCTTTTCGGCGGTGCCGGCGTTGACGACGATGCGGAACCAGTCTTCGGTCAGGAAGTAGACGATCAGGTCGTCGATCACGGTGCCTTCAGGGGTCAGCATGCAGGAGTACAGGGCCTTGCCCGATACCTGCAACTTGTCGACGTTGTTGGCCAGCAGGCCGCGCAGGAAGCCGCGCACGTTCGGGCCTTTGACATCGACCACGCACATGTGGGCAACGTCGAACATGCCGACGTCGTTGCGCACTGCATGATGTTCTTCGATCTGGGAGCCGTAGTTCACGGGCATGTCCCAGCCGCCGAAATCGACCATGCGGGCGCCGAGGGCACGGTGAGCGTTGTGGAGTGGGGTTGCTTTGAGCGTCATGGTACCTCGGTGCCGAAAAGAGTAGGGTTAACTGATCATAGATACGCCTACCCCTCTGTCCTTGGTACCTGAGAGATAGCAGGAAGGTAATCCTGCACGCCCCTTCGGTGGGCTGCTCGTGGCGGCAGCCGCTCTCCAGAGTTTGGGCCAATGCTGGCCCCTTGACCGGTCCTTTTGCCTGAGAGTTTTTGGGTGGTGCCCCTTCGGCGGCAGACGTTTCTGCGCTCTCCCGATCAAGACTCGGGACTATATGGCAAGAGGGGGATAATGTCAATCTGAGCAGAACCGAACACCAGGGTCAGACCCGGGGGTTGGGTTTGGCGCGTGCGTCCCCACCCCAGGAGCTTTGATAGAATATTCTAATCAACTCAGCGAGCGCATACCATGGATAACGACAAACAAAAGCTTGATGGGGCGGCCTGGTTCACCCTGTCCGGAGATGTAAACAGCGATATGGTGCACCGTGTGTTCGATGCGGTGGCGGACATGACGGAGGACGGCGTGGAGACGGCCCACATCCTGATCCAGTCCAATGGCGGCTATGTGAGCGACGGTCTGTGCCTGCACAACTACCTGCGCAACCTGCCGATCAAGATCGTCACCTATAACGCGGGTGCAGTGGCCTCGATCGCGGTGATCCTGTTCCTGGCCGGCGAAGAGCGCTACGCCAGCGAGACGGCGCGCTTCATGATCCACAAGTCGCACGCCAGCGCACCGTCAGGCGCGCGGCCTGACGCATTGCGCATCATCGTCGAGGGCCTGCAGGCGGACGATGCGCGCACCGAGTCCATCCTGCGCCAATACGTGAACCTGACCGACGACCACTGGCTGGTGCACTCGATGTCCGACTTGCACCTGACTGCGCGCGATGCGGAGAAGGTGGCGCTGGTGCAGGCGATCAAGGACTTCACGCCGCCCAAGGGCAAGCGCGTCACCAATATCTAGGCAGAGAATAGAGAAAGAGCCTGGTTCGCGAATGCGGCCAGGCCCTGTTCATGGTACGGCGGAGGCACTATGTCCGCGCCGCGGTCTAGCCGCGCTTAGCGGCTGCTGCGAGAACGCTTGTTGTCGTTCTTGTGGCTTTGGCGGCCTGCTTCCACATGCTGCTCGTGGGTGCCGCCCTGGGTTCCGGTGCGCGAGCCCTGACTTCCCGACTGCTTGCTGCCTGCGGAGGAACTTTGTTTGCTGCCGCTGCTGCTGCTCTTGGCTTTCGTTGTCATGTGGAACTCCTTTCCGTTTGAATAAACGCCGGAACCGCGCTGATTGGCTGTCCGGTAGGGGCATGATGCGGATTTAGCGAACAATCTTGTATCGGAATTATCCGGGGGCTCGTGTAGGACTTGGCCTTGCACTTTTCTGGTGCAACTCGACAATTGCACACAATTTCCCAACATTTTCACGAATTCTTTTCAAATGCCTATTGCCTTGTGGAAAGAATCTGCCACAATAGGTACAAGCCTTAAACCCAGGTCCCATCATGCTTCCAGAGCCTCCCAAGCCATCGCTGCCGAAAAATGCGGTCACGCCGCGGCATGCGCTATTGGAGAATCTGATCAGCATCGCGATCAAGCACGTCAGCGAGCAGTTCCACGATTTTTCGATCGGCCTGGCCGGCGCGCTGGTCGACAGCGAGAACATGAACGGCGACGTGAAGGATGTGCAGGCGCGCATCCGCGCCGGCAATCTGCTGCGCAGCAATCACTTCGCCTTCATGAACCTGGTGTCCAAGGAGCTCGAGCGCAGCATCCGCGAAGACCTGGCCGACCTGGCGCCGGGACGCAAGGCGGCGCCTCGCGTGCTGGAAGATGCGCTGTCACTCGTGCCCTACGAGGAGATGGACAACAAGGTGACCATGGGGGCGATCTCCAAGCCCTTCGAGGTCAAGCATTCGGACGCGCTGGCGACCCTCAATGTGCGGCTGGCTTTCCTGCTGGACCGCGATATCCTTCGCGTCAACCAGAATCCCTTCCGTCCCGAAGTTTTCCTGAATGCCGTGAATGCGGCGTGGTCGGAGTTCGTCAACGACGAGGCTTGCAAGGATTTCCTGATGCCCTTGCTGAAGCCGGATTCCTTCTTCGAAATGGGGCCGCTGCTGGAGGCGGTCAATCTCGGCCTGGAGCGCAAGGGCGCCGGGCAGGGCGGGGAAGGGCGCATGAAGATGCGTAAGGCGGATTCGCACGACGCGTCCATGGCGCCTTCGCGCAAGAAGAATCAGCAGGCGGCGCTGGCCGAGCAGCTGCGCCAGTTCTTCGCCGGCTCGGCCGGTTCCGAGACGCCGTCCAAGGCGCCGACCGGCTTTGACCAGCTGGGCGACCTGGACCTGAGCTTGCCCACTTTGGCAGTGGCGCCGGGCTTGTACGGCGCGCCAGGACATCTCGCAGACGGCCGCTCCGGCCCGACGCCCGCAGCTCTCGGTGCTCCCGCTGCTCCCGGTGCGCATCCAGCGGCGGCCGGCCCGCAGCCAGCGGCAGCCGGCGCACCTGCCGGTGTCGCGGTCTCCCCTGCCGGTGTAGCCGTCGCCCCCGGTGCCGTTCTGCCCCCCGGCGCCCAAGTCGGCGCGGTCGGCGTCCCCGGTACCGTGCTTGCGCCCGGCGTTCAGGTCGGCGCCGTCGGCGCGCAGCCTGGCGTGGCTGGTGTCCCCGGTGCTGTGCTAGCGCCCGGCGTGGCGGTCGGTCAAGTGGCCGGCGTCGGGACCGTGCTCGGGATGCAGACCGGCGTGGCTGGCGCAGCCGGGATAGCCGTCGGGCAGGCGGGCGTGGTCGGTATGGCAGTCGGACAGGCTGTCGGGCAAGGGGTGCTGGCTGCCGGCCAGGCAGGCGTGGCCGGCGTCGCTGGCGCGGCTGGAATGACGGCGGGACAGGTCGGCGCTGCCGGGTTGGCGGCTGGCGGACAGACAGGCGTCGCGGGGGGCGCGGGTGCGATGGCTGGCCAGGTTGCGATGGCAGGGCAAGCGCTCATGGCTGGGCAGGCGGCGATGACAGGCGGCGCAGTTGCTGGGGGCGCGGTTGCAGGCGGCGCGGCACCGGCTGGGATGGTGTTCGCGGCGCCGGGTGTGGCGGGCGAGATGATGACGGGCCTTGCGGTGCCGGGCGTGCCGGGCGGCGTGGCGGTGCCGGCCGGCGGCTGGGTGCAAGGTCCGGCGCAAGGCTTCCATGGCGGCGCGAATAATGAAGTGGCGCAGCGCCTGTCGATGATGAGCGCAAAAGAGCCGCTGATGAATTTCCTGGCGCAGGTGCAGCGCGGCGCAGTGATGGCTGTTGGCGACGGCGGCATGGCCGTGGGCGGTATGCCGGGCTTTGTGTATGGCGGCGTCCCAGGCGTCCCAGGCGCTGCAGGTGATGGCGCGGGCGCGGCCGGGGCAAGCGGCGGTAGCGGTGCGTCTGCCGATGGAGGCGGCCCAGGAGGTGCAGGCCCTGCAGGTGGCGCAGGCGGCGCAGGCGTTGGCTACGCGGCCGATGCCGGCGCAGCGGACGTGACGTCGATGGGCAACGTCTTCTTCCTCCCCCAGATCAAGCAGCACGCCCCGCAAGGCAGCCTCACGCGCGCCGACGAAAGCACGATCGACCTGCTATCCGCGGTGTTCGACACCGTGTTCCGCGACCAGACCATCAGCCCCGAAACGCGCAACCTGATCCGCTTCCTGCAGATCCCCGTGCTGAAGGCCGCGCTGGTCGACAAGAATTTCTTCTTCCAGGAAGCCCACCCCGCCCGCCGCATGATCGACCTGATGTCGCGCATGGGCTGGGAGCAAAAGAAGGGCCCCGACGATCCGCTCTACCAGGCCATGCAGAAGAGCGTGGAAAAGGTGGGCAAGGACTACGAACAGGAACTGTCCGTCTTCACCGAGGCTGTGGACGAGCTGGAAGCCTCGCTGAAAGCCGAGGAAACCGCCGCCGCAGCGGCGATTGCCGAGCCGATCGCCAAGGCGCTGAAGCAGGAAAAGATGGCGGTGGCCGCGAAAGCCGCCAAGGACGCCGTCGCCCTGCGCATCGGCACCGGCGAAGTGGTCGCCATCGTCGAAGCCTTCCTGGAAAACAAGTGGGTATCGGTCCTGACCATCGCCTACAGCGTGGAAGACGAGCGCCCCGGCGCCGTGAAGAACGCCACTGACACGATGGAAGACCTGATCTGGTCCGTGCGCCCCAAGATCACGCCGGACGACCGCAAGAAGCTGATCGCCAAGCTGCCAGGCCTGCTGTCCACACTGAACAAGTGGCTGGACGTGATCAAGTGGCAGGACGCCGACCGCCTGCAATTCTTCGCCGAACTGGCCGAATGCCACGCGTCCATCGTGCGCGCCCCGCTGGAAATCTCGCCCGAGCGCCAGGTCGAAATCGCCATGGAAGTGGCGCGCAAGGACGCTGAACGCCGCCTGGAGCTGCAGGCCAAGGCCGAATCCGAAGCGCCGCCGCCGGAAGACGACGACGCCAGCATCGAAGTCGATTCGCTGGCGCGCGGCATGTGGCTGGAGTTCGACCAGGAGGAGGGATCGCGCAAGGTCAAGCTGGCCTGGATCAGCCCACTCAAGACGCTCTACATCTTCTCCACCAGCTCACGCCAGGAAGCGTTCTCCATCTCCGGCGAAGCGCTGGCGCAGCAGTTCCGCGACGGGACCGTGCGCCTGATCCGCACCGAAGGCGTGGTGGCGCAGGCGCTGTCCGTCGCCATGGGCGCCATGGCCGCCGTCAACGACCCAAGCCACGATCAGGCCGGCGTGGCCTGACGCAGGGCGGCAATCAGGCCGTCCGCCGCATCTTCAATATAGTCCAGCACCAGGTCGAAGCCCTGCGCCCCGCCATAGTAGGGGTCGGGCACGATCTCGGATGGCGAGCGCGTGGCGTAGCGCATGAACAGCCCCACCTTGTGCCTGTGCTGCGGCGGACAGGAACGCAGCAGGATTTCCAGGTTTTCGTGGTCCATCGCCAGCACATGGTCGAAGCGTTCGAAGTCCGCCGTGGCCACCTTGCGCGCGCGCTGTGTGCTCAGGTCATAGCCGCGCTGGGCGGCATGGCGGGTGGAGCGGGCGTCCGGCGCCTCGCCGATGTGGTAGGCATGGGTGCCTGCCGAATCGATGTGCAAATCCAGCCCCGCGGCCTCGGCGCGGTGCCGGAAAACGCCTTCGGCGGTAGGGGAGCGGCAGATATTGCCCATGCAAACGAAGAGTACGGAAGTTTTACTTTGCGGCATTTGGTTCGGTAAAAGTCGGGGTTTGTGTTTCAATATAGCATCGATAACCCTGGGGAGCGCTCACGGATGATGAGTTGGTGGAACGGCTTGAGCATGCTGGGCAGCTTGCCCGTCACAGGCCCGATCGGCGTCGCCATCGCTGCCTGGCTGCTGGCAGGACGGTCCTGGCGCCTGAGCCTGAGCTGGTGTCTGCTGTTCGGGCTGGGCATGCTGCTGGTGGTCGCCACCAAGATCGCCTGGATAGGCTGGGGCGTCGGCATGCCGGAAATGAAGTTCGGTGGCCTGAGCGGCCATTCGATGCGGGCCTGCGCCGTGTTCCCGGTCGCTTTCTACCTGGCTTTCCACAACGCCGAGGAGGGCACGCGGCGCCTCGCCACGGTCGGTGGCGTGGTGCTGGCCCTGCTGGTCAGCGCTTCGCGCGTGCCGGTGCTGGCCCATTCCTGGTCGGAAGTGGTGCTGGGCGCCGTGGTGGGCCTGGCGGTATCCGCCGCCTTCATTTCGATCGCGCATAGCCCTCGTCCCCTGCAGTTTGGCCGGGTGCTGGCCGGGGTGGTGCTGCCGGTGCTGCTGGTCGTGCCGCACGCCGAGCCGCTGCCTACGGAGCGCTGGATGACGCGCCTGGCGCTCTATCTGTCGGGCCACGAAAAACCCTTCGAGCGGCGCTGGTAGAAATGTTATGATTAGCCACTTTTGAAACTATGCCTGTGCGGGCGAAGAACTGATACAACGTGCGTCTATCTTCCATTAAATTGTCGGGATTTAAGTCGTTCGTCGATCCCACCAATTTCCAGGTGCCGGGCCAGTTGGTCGGCGTGGTAGGGCCCAACGGCTGCGGAAAGTCGAACATCATCGACGCCGTGCGCTGGGTGCTGGGCGAGTCCAAGGCTTCGGAGCTGCGCGGCGAGTCCATGCAGGACGTGATCTTCAACGGTTCCACGCTGCGCAAGCCCGCCGGCCGGGCGTCCGTCGAACTGGTGTTCGACAACCAGGATGGCCGCGCTTCCGGCCAGTGGGGCCAGTACGCCGAAATCGCCGTCAAGCGCACCCTGACGCGCGACGGCACGTCGACCTACTACATCAACGGCCAGCCCGTACGCCGCCGCGACATCCAGGACATCTTCCTCGGCACCGGCCTCGGTCCGCGCGCCTATGCCATCATCGGCCAGGGCATGATCGCGCGCATCATCGAATCCCGTCCGGAAGAGCTGCGCGTGTTCCTGGAGGAGGCTGCGGGCGTGTCCAAGTACAAGGAACGCCGCCGCGAGACGGAAAACCGCCTGCACGATACGCGCGAAAACCTGCTGCGCGTAGAAGACATCCTGCGCGAGCTGAATACCAACCTGGAAAAGCTGGAATCGCAGGCCGTTGTCGCCAACAAGTTCCACCAGCTGCAGGCCGACCAGGACGAGAAGCAGAAGCTCCTCTGGCTGCTGCGCAAGACCGAAGCCCAGAACGAGCAGGCGAAGTATTTCCGCGAGATGGAGCAGGCGCAGAACGACCTGGAAGAGCAGACCGCCAAGCTGCGCAACGTGGAGCTGACGCTGGAGCAGATGCGCCAGGCCCATTTTGCCGTCGGCGACCGCCTGCACCAGGCGCAGGGCCACCTGTACCAGACCAACTCCGAGATCGGCAGCCTGGAAGCGCAGATCAAGTTCGTCATCGAGTCCCGCACCCGTCTGCAGAACCAGCTGACGGCGCTGGGCGCCCAGCGCGACCAGTGGCAGCAGCAGGCGGAGGATTATTCCTCGCAGGTCGAGGAAGCCGAGATCAATCTGGAAGAACTGTCCGCCAAGGTGGAAGAGGCCAGGATGATCGCGGAGCAGAAGTCCGAACTGCTGCCGGTGCTGGAGGCCGAGTGGCGCGAGGCGCAGGCCAAGTCCACCGAATCGCGCGCGCGCATCATGCAGGCGCAGCAGCAATTGGAACTGGAATCGGCGCACCAGCGCAACGCCTCGAATATCCTGTCCGGCCTGGCGACGCGGCGCGAGCGCCTGCAGCAGGAAAAGAATGGCTTGTCCATGCCGGATTCCACGCATCTCGATAACCTCAAGATGCAGCTGGAAGAGAAGCAGCAGGCGCTGGAAGAGCAAAACTTTCTGCTCGAAGAGGCGAATGAGCTGCAGCCTCGCCTGGAGGAAGAACGCCAAGCCGCGCAGGCTGCTGTGCAGGCGGAAACGGCCGCCAACCACCAGCTGGAAGCGCGCCTGAACGCGCTGCGCCAGTTGCAGGAGCGTGTGCAGACCGAGGGCAAGATCACGCCCTGGCTGCAGAAGCACGAGCTGAACGAGCTGCCGCGCTTGTGGCAGAAGCTGGATATCGAGCAGGGCTGGGAAACGGCGCTCGAAGCCATCCTGCGCGAGCGCACGTCGGCGCTGCAGGTGTCCAATATCGAGTGGGCGAAGCACTTCTTCAACGACGCGCCGCCGGCCAAGCTGGCGCTGTTCGCGCCAATGACCGCCGCACCGACAGCCCTGTCGTCAGCCGGCGCTGGGCTGGACGTCGCGGCTGGCGCTGGCGCGTCCGGCGCCAAGCTGCGCCCCTTCCTGGACTTGCTGAAGCTGAACGACCCCGGCCTGCGTGGCGTGCTGCAGGACTGGCTGCACAACGCCTTCTACGCCGATGACAACGCCGCGGCCTTCGCAGCAAGAGGCCAACTGCCCGCCGGCGGCTGCTTCGTCACGAAGCAGGGCCACATCATCAGCCAGTCCAGCGTGCGCTTCTACGCCGCAGACGACGAACAGGCCGGCATGCTTGGCCGCCAGCACGAAATCGACAACATCACCAAGCAGCTGCGCGCACAATCCATGCTGGCCGAGGAGGCAAGAGCGCGCGCGGTGCGCGCGGACGCGGCAGTGTCGAATCACACGCGCCAGGTCACGGAACTGCGCCAGAAGATCCAGAGCCTGACCGCCAGCGTGCATACGCTGCAGCTGGAAGTGGTCAAGCTGTCCGAAGTGCAGGCGCGCTTCAACCAGCGCAGCAACCAGATCGAGACCGACCTCGCCGAAATCGCCGCGCAGGAAGCGGAGCAGATGCAGGTCAAGCTCGAATCGGAAGAAAAGTTCGAGCAGCTGGACATGGAGCTGGGCAACCTGCAAGGCGAGCACGAAGAAGGCCAGACCGCCTTCCTGCTCAAGGAGCAGCGCCTGGCCGACGCCCGCGAAGCGCTGCGCGAACTGGAACGCAAGGCCCAGGAAGCGGAATTCGCCGAGAAATCCGCACGCAGCCGCATCGACGAACTGCGGCGCAACATCGCCACCGCCACGGCGCAAGTCGCGCAGGTGACGGAAAGCCTGAGAGCCGGCGAGGCGGAACTGGCGAGCCTGGAATCTGGCACGGCCAATGAAGGCTTGCAGGACTTGCTTGACCGCCGCACGCAGCAGGAGCGCGCGCTGGCCGACGCACGCCATGAACTTGACCAGATCACGCAGCAGCTGCGCCATCATGAGGAAGGCCGCATGTCGGCCGAGCGCAGCCTGCAGCCGCAACGCGACAAGATCACGGAAATGCAGCTGAAGGAACAGGCCGCGCGCCTGAACCAGGAACAGTTCGCGCAGCAGCTGGCCGAAGTGCAGGCCGATGAAGCCGCGCTGGCCGAGAAGCTGCACCCGGACATGAAAGCGTCCTACCTGCAGGGCGAAGTTACGCGCCTGACGAATGCCATTGCCTCCCTGGGCGCGGTCAACCTGGCCGCACTGGACGAACTGGCGACCGCTTCCGAGCGCAAGAACTTCCTCGACTCGCAGAACAAGGACCTGACGGAAGCCATCAACACGCTGGAAGACGCGATCACCAAGATCGACAAGGAAACCCGCGACCTGCTGCAGGATACCTTCGACCGCGTCAACCAGAGTTTCTCCGAGCTGTTCCCGATCCTTTTCGGCGGCGGCCAGGCAAAGCTGATCATGACGGGCGAGGAGATCCTCGACTCCGGCGTGCAGGTCATGGCCCAGCCGCCGGGCAAGAAGAACGCCACCATCCACCTGCTGTCCGGCGGCGAGAAAGCGCTGACCGCAACGGCTCTGGTGTTCTCGATGTTCCGCCTGAACCCGGCGCCATTCTGCCTGCTGGACGAGGTGGACGCGCCGCTGGACGACGCCAACACGGAGCGCTTCTGCCGAATGGTGAAGCGCATGTCCGAACAGACCCAATTCCTCTTCATCTCGCACAACAAGATTGCGATGGAGATGGCCAATCAACTGATCGGTGTGACGATGCAGGAGCAGGGCGTATCGCGCATCGTGGCGGTGGACATGGAAGCCGCCGCATCTTTTGCTACTGAGGCCCAAGCAGCATGACAGATTTTCAAATGAGCTTGATCGCAGCCGGCGGCGTCTTTATCGCCGGCGTTTTCACTTACAACAAGTGGCAGGAGTACAAGGCCCGCAAGAGCATGGAGCGTGTGTTCGGCGTCGAACATGACGATGTGCTGATGCGCCAGGGCGACTCGCCCGCCGAGCGCGCCGAGCCCAGCTTCCACCTGGATGACGTGCCGATGCCCGATGCCGGTTCCGGCGGCTACGCAGCGCCTGATCATCCTGCCGGCGCCGTGCCTGGTCCGAGCCTGGCGCCCGACGATGAAACGCCGCCCGCGCCCGTGCGCAGCGCCGACGCTTCGGTGCCGCCGGCCGAACTGGCGACCTGCCTGGTCGATCCCCTGATCGATTGCCTGCTGCCGCTGGAGCTGGAAGCCCCGATCCGCGGCGACAAGCTGCTGCCCGTGCTGCAAAAGCTGCGTTTCGTGGGCAGCAAGCCGGTGCACTTCATCGGCCTGGCCGTCAGCGGCGACTGGGAACCGATCCGCCACGGCACGGTGTACACCAAGCTGCAGGGCGGCGTGCAGCTGGCCAGCCGCACCACGGCGCTGAATGAACTCGAATATTCGGAGCTGATCACCCGCCTGCGTGCGGTGGCCGATGAAATCGCCGCCGAACCGCAGATTCCGGACATGATCGAAGTCATGCAGGAAGCGAAAAACCTGCACCGCTTCGTCGCCAACCACGATGCCCAGCTGGGCGTGAACCTGGCCAGCAATGGCGCGCCGTGGGCGATTTCGACCCTGCTGGGCGCACTGGAGAAACTGGGCTTCGACGTGCGTCCGGATGGCCGCTATGCGATGCCGGACGGTGAGGGCGGCTACCTGTTCACGCTGTCCACCAATGTCACGCTGGCCGAGGAAACCACCTCGCGCCTGACATTGCTGCTGGACGTGCCTTGCGTATCGCCGGCGCGTGACGGCTTCGGCTCGATGATCGATTGCGCCAAGTCGCTGATGGGCCGCCTGGATGCGACCATTGTGGACGATTACAACCACCCGCTGTCCGATGAGGCGCTGGCCAGCATCGCCGACCAGGTCAAGGATTTTTACGCCGACATGGAAGCTTCCGATATTCCTGCCGGTTCCACCCGCGCATTGCGTCTGTTTAGCTAAGCAGTAATGAGCAACAAAGAACAACAACAAACCCCGGCCGAACGTGCCGCCTGGCTGACGGCAGAACTGAATCGCCACCTGCACGCCTATCACGTGCTGGACGCACCAACCATCCCGGACGCGGAGTACGACAAGCTCTTCGCCGAACTGCAGCAAATCGAAACGGCCCATCCCGAGCTGGTGGCGCCGGATTCGCCCACGTTCCGCGTCGGGGCGCCGCCGCTGGCCGCCTTCGACGCCGTCACCCACGCGGTGCCGATGCTATCACTGAATAACGGCTTCACCGATGAGGACATCGACAACTTCGACCGCCGCGTGCGCGAAGGGCTGGATGAGGTGCAGGTCGAATATGCGGCCGAAGTGAAGTTCGACGGCCTGGCCATCAACCTGCGTTATGAAAACGGCGTGTTCGTGCAGGCCGCCACCCGGGGCGACGGCTACACCGGCGAGGATGTGAGTGCGAACATCCGTACCATCAAGGCCATCCCGCTGCGCCTGAAAGGCAAAGACCTGCCGTCCGTGCTGGAAGTGCGCGGCGAGGTGCTGATGTTCAAAGCCGATTTCGCGGCCATGAACGCGCGCCAGCGCGAGCTGGGGCAGAAGGAATTCGTCAATCCGCGCAATGCGGCGGCGGGCAGCCTGCGCCAGCTGGATTCGCGCATCACGGCGCAGCGCAAGCTGAGCTTTTTTGCCTACGGCATCGGCGAGCTGGTTGGGGCTGACATGCCCGAATCCCATTCAGCGCTGCTCGACTGGTACGAGCAGCTAGGCTTGCCCGTCAACGACTTGCGCGCCGTGGTTCGCGGCAAGGAAGGCTTGCTGGGCTATTATGAGAAAATCGGCAAGGCCCGCCCCACGCTGCCGTTCGAGATCGATGGCGTGGTGTACAAGACGAATAACGTGGAAGACCAGCGCACGCTGGGTTTCGTGTCGCGTGCGCCGCGCTTTGCGCTGGCGCACAAATTCCCGGCCGAGGAAGCGACTACCACGGTGCAGGCTATTGAAGTGCAGGTGGGCCGCACCGGCGCCATCACGCCGGTGGCGCGCCTGCAGCCGGTGTTCGTCGGTGGCGTGACCGTCACCAATGCCACGCTGCACAATGAGGATGAGGTGCGCCGCAAGGATGTGCGTGTCGGCGACACGGTGATCGTGCGCCGCGCGGGCGATGTGATTCCCGAAGTGCTGTCCGTCGTGCTGGAGCGCCGGCCGACACCGGAACCGCTGGCCTGGTCGCTGCCCAAGACTTGCCCTGTGTGCGGCTCGCACGTGGTGCGCGAAGAAGATGAAGCAGTGGCGCGCTGCTCGGGCGGCCTGTTCTGCTCCGCCCAGCGCAAGGAAGCGATCCGCCACTTCTCCGGCCGCCGCATGATGGATATCGAAGGCCTGGGCGACCGCTATATCGACAACCTGGTCGAGTGCAACCTGGTGCACGGCGTGGCGGACCTGTACACGCTGACGCTGGATGACCTGCTGAAAATGAAGCGCCTGGCTGACGAGCGCGATGGCACGACGCCGGAAACGGTCGCGCAGGGCAAGATCGCCACCAAGTGGGCCGACAACCTGCTGGAAGCCATCGCCGCCAGCAAGAATCCGCCGCTGGAACGGCTGCTGTTCGCGCTGGGCATCCGCCACGTGGGCGAATCGACGGCGAAAACGCTGGCCGACTGGCTGGGCAAGTTTGAGCTGATCCGCAAGGCGCCGGCTGCGCTGCTGCGCGTGCTGCCAGATATCGGTGGCACCGTGGCCGAGTCGATCGCCGATTTCTTCGCCGAACCGAAGAACCAGCAGGCGATTGACGCGCTGCTGCAGTATGTGTCGCCCAAGGGCGAGCATGCGCCAAAAGCCCAGCTACGCGAAAAGCTGGAGCCGGTCAAGCTGCTGGCCGCGCTGGACATCCCCAAGCTCACCGAACCGCGCGCCAAGCAGCTGATCCAGGAAGGACTGACGCTGGCGGCGATTGCGCACCTCGGCGTGTTCAATGTCTTTGGCCTGCCCGCCAACGTGGCGGAGTCGCTGGAACAGTGGGTGCGCACGCCGGGCAATGCGGCAAAGCTGGAAGCGCTGGAAGAACTGCGCAGCGAACTGCTGGCGCAATTGCCGGAAGCGGCCGAGGCCGAAGGCGCAATGACGGGCAAGACCTTTGTGCTGACCGGTACGTTGCCGAACATGGGCCGCGACGAGGCGCAGGCCATGATCGAGGCGGCGGGCGGCAAGGTCTCCGGTTCCGTATCGAAGAAGACTTCTTATGTCGTAGC